>JAISTJ010000179.1 GCA_031272655.1 Tannerella sp. | reverse complement strand
CGCATGGACGTCTTAAAGAAGCAACTCTACGTACAGTCGAACTCGCTCGAAGAACTCATCTCTATAGGCAAGACGATGGAAGAGCGCCTGCGCTGCATCCCTGCTATTCAGCCGGTTGCGAACAAAGACCTGAAACACACCGCTTCCGGCTATGGCATGCGCATAGACCCCATTTATCATATAAAAGCATTTCATTCAGGTATGGATTTTTCGGCTGCTATCGGCACTGAGATTCATGCGACTGGCGATGGTACGGTGGTTTTCGCTGAACGCAAGCAGGGTTACGGTAACTGCGTCATTATCAATCACGGTTTTGATTATGAGACTTTATATGGGCATATAGATAAAATCAAAGTCCATACAGGTCAGAAAGTTAAGCGTGGTGAAGTGATTGCTACCGTTGGTAACACAGGCAAGTCAACCGGTCCGCACCTTCACTATGAAGTAATATACAAAGGTCGCTATGAGAACCCGTCGAAATATTATTTCCAGGACCTGACGCCCGAAGAATATGACAAAATGATCCAAATCGCTGAAAATCACGGTCAGGTCATGGACTGACTTTAATTCAGAATTCAGAATTGAGAATCAAGATATGAGAAGATTGACCATAGATATTTAGACAGGAAGACAGCTCTACGGCATTTCAAGTCTTTCAAATCTAAAATCTAAAATCTAAAATCTAAAATGAAAGAGAAGCGGTATTATTCAATCAAGGAGGTAGCAGAGATGGTTAGTGAGAGTGAGCCTACTTTGCGTTATTGGGAGAGCGAGTTTCCAAACCACATAACTCCCCGCCGCAATGAGCACGGCGCCCGTTTCTTTACCGAGAAGGACATAGAAGATGTGCGCCTCATCAAACACCTGCTTCGAAATGGCAAGTTGAAAATCGAAGGGGCTAAAAAGCGCCTCGAAAGCCGTATGGATGAGACGAAGCGCAACTCCAAATTGCTGACCCACCTGCAAAATATCCGGAAAGAGCTAAAAGAGCTTCAGGATGCTATGGATGCGGCGGTTACTGTTTAAGTTTGGCTTTAAAAGCAATAGAATATTGCAGCTCGTTACGCTATGGACGCGGCGGTTACTGTTTAAGCAAGAGGAACAGCCGACGCGACATTGTTCACTATCAAAAAATCCTTACCATGTTCCCCAAGGTCGTCAAAAGCCTTTTCCGTAAAACCTTGATACATAGCATTGGCAGAGATTATTGTATATTCGTTGCCTTTCACCCTTATGCCCATTTTCGGCGTAAGTTCCCCGCCGCCACCGTCGTTCTTGCCTGTCTGACATGAATTGCCGGTGAAAGTCAGGCCTTTACAGTTCTCTATTCGTACCGCACATGAGTTTTCGCCTTCCGCCAAATGCTTGCTGTTAGCCCCGCAACGACGAAACACATTGCCCGTAACAGCAGAATCGGCTATACGCCATGCACACAGACCGGCGCCCGAGTTGCGGTCAAAGCAGTTACCCGTTACGTTCCATGCGTCGCCGCCCGACAGGTACAACCCGTACCCGCCGTTCCATTCCACGCGGTTGGCGGTGAACATAACCGTGCTTCCGGACGTCTCGGTGCCAAACCCGTGCGAGCCGTTGCCGGAAAACTGATTGTCGGTAACGAACCCGTCCCAGCCGGTAAGCTGTACGCCGCAGCCCTTATTCGATGCAAAATAACTGTGCCGGATGATGAAAAGCCAGCAACGAAGCAGCATCAGACCGTGACCTGAAAAACTCTGCACCTTGCAGTCGTCAATCACAATAGTATCTTCCTGCTTGCTATACTCCTTGTCGTTGTTCAGGAAAATGCCGTGAATGGTTTTTGAGGCGTTACGTATTCCCCTGAAGAACAGACCGCGAATATGTACGCCGAAAGCTCCCGTTATATCCAACACACACGACGCAGCCTCCGAATCAAGCGACAGAATAGCGCCGCCGTCGCCGCGATATGCCCACTGTGGCTCGGCAAGTAACGTCGTATGCGCGCTCGCCTTAAGGTCATGGCACAGATATACTCCAGACGGGAAATAAACCGTGCCACTAACAGCGCCCGCAGCATCCAGCGCCTTCTGAATTGCCTCTGTATCAGACGTTTTACCGTCGCCCTTAGCGCCAAAATCCTTTACATTGAAGACCGAACCGGTTGTAGCTCCGGCTTCATAACTCATTTTCTCTCTCGCACATACCAATCCTCCTGCTCCAAGCATAGCCGCTGCAGCAATAAATTTTCGTTTGTTCATAGGTTATATTTTATTATAATAATATTACATTCGTCGTGGGAGAGAAACGTCTTCTATTGGGGGAAGTCGTAGGGTAGGGGGTTGCCAGTTGTTGTTAATTGGTTCTATCGGGAAGTCGGGTTTGCGGGTCCATGCGATAGTTTCATCGAGGACACGTAAACCGGTGATATAGCGCGCTTTATAGTAATCGGAACGGTCGAAATCTTCAATGATAACACCTCGGAAACAGGCATGGATAAACGAGAACCGTCCTTCGTCGTTCGAGACTACAATCCCAACATGCCCTATACGCTCCGAACGGCTGTTACGACCCTTGAAAAACACTAAGTCTCCTGTTCGTAACTCTTTGGTATTAAGGCGAGTACCTTGTTTTACCTGCGAGCGGCTGTCGGAATTAAGCTGATAGCCAAAATGTTTGAACACATACGAGGTGAAACCAGAGCAATCGAAACGATTAGGGCCTTTTGAGCCGCGCCTGTATGGACAGCCCAGAAACTGCTTCGAATATTCAATAATCTCATCTGCTAAACAGGCAGGTGCAAGCGGCGTGAACAGGCATTTACGGGCTGAGTCCGAAGCGGAAATAAGCGAATTAACACGTTCAATAGCCCCATCGTCCGAGATTCGCAAGCCCGAGTTAGGGAAGTCAAGAAGCGTCAGGCGGCGTATCTCTTTCGCTGCGAGGTGGGCGCTGTCTGCCACAGGGCCGTTTTTGTCTTTCTGTAGAAACGAAAATATCTGACCTTTAACGAATTTGCCTTTTTTATCCGTAAAAACCTTGACTATAGGCGCATAGCCGCTGATGCCGCTGATACTGAAATCGCCGGAGGTACAGAAATTGCCCATACTGTAGATGATGAAACGGTCTTTGTAGAGTTCGGCTGCGCGGACTACATGCGGGCCATGCCCGAAAACCACGTCTGCGCCGGCATCAATGACGGCATGTGCAAACTCATAAACATTGCCTCTGTTTTCGCCGTAAAATGTCTCTGTCCGTTTAGGCACCCGATTGAACGATTTGCCCTCGGCGCCGCCATGGAACGACACAATTACGATGTCGCAAACGGAATCAAGACCGGCGACGAGCGCCTTTGCTTTCGGGATATCGGTAATACGAACCGTCCCTTTGTTAGGCGCAAATCCGCAAAAGCCATAACGTAAACCATTGATAGTGAATGTGTCCGTTTCGCAGACATCTTCCAAGCCGGCATAATGAAGTCCGGCAGATTGAAGCGTCTGGACGGTGCTTTCACGCCCTTTCGGCCCGAAGTCGCCGTTGTGGTTGTTTGCTATATTCATCACATCAAAACCGGCTTCAAGCAGGTAATTGACGTATCTTACGGGCATACGGAAAAAATAACAGCCGTTGCGGCAGGGTTTTGGTGTACCTCCTTCGTCGAGGATGCAGCCTTCGAGGTTGCCGAACGTAACATCAGCATCGCTAAGAATGTCTTTAACATTGCGCAACAGCAGGCGGCCATCATCAGGCGGCAACTTGGCGGCCGACGGATAATTCGAGCCGAGCATAATGTCGCCCGTCCCTATAATTGAAACTGTCTGTTCCTCTTCTTCGACAGTATTCTTCTGAATATTAGGCGTTTGCGCCGATGCGTAAGACAAAACTGCAATACAGACAGCGGCAAACATAAGTTTAATATATTTCATCTCTTGTTATTCAATGACATAAAACGCCGCAAAGGTACGAAAAATTTTTGATTATTCTGCAATACGCGACACGGACTTAACATTTTCTATCTTTGAGATGGCTATACAAAGGTTGTGGATGTCATCAACGTCGTGTACGAGCAGGTTGATTTTACCTTCAAACATTCCATCTTTAACTTCTAATAACAGTCTGATTATATTTACATTAAACTCTGACACAGCGCGTGAAATGTCGGTCAAGATACCTACTTTGTCTATGCCTGAGATGTGAATAACGGCTTCAAAAGAACGGTTTATGTGGCTACTCCATGATGTTGAGAGAATGCGGTCGCCGAAACTACTTTTCAGGCGCAGTCCTATTGAGCATGATTGCTTGTGGACTATAACGCTCTGGTCGTCATTGATAAAGCCGAAGACGTCATCGCCCGGAATAGGTTTGCAACAGCTGGCTATCACGTAGTTATGTTTACCGAGTGCGTCTTCGGTCAGTTCGTATGGTTTACTTTTATCAAACTTTTTCTTTCCTTTATTATTCTCATTGTCAGAAGATTTCTTTTTGCCAACGCCTAAGGCTTTTTTTACATAACCGAATATTGATGTGTTGTCTTTTTCTTTAAGCGCTTTACGAAGATTGTCAGGCAGTTTAACTTCTCCTTTTTCTACGGCAAAATACAGGTCGTCGCGTTTAACGAAGCTATAATGCAGCATAAGGCGGTCGATGTATGATTGGGAAGGCTCAATGTCAGCTTTTTGGAAGTATTCAAGCACTTTTTCTTTGCCGAGGCGTGAAATTTCTTTTCTTTCACGTCGCAGCATTATTTCTATTGCTGTGCGTGCTTTAGCTGTTGTTACATAGTTAAGCCATTCTAATTTAGGAGATTGTACTTTAGACGTCAATATTTCTACCTGGTCTCCGCTTTCAAGTTTATGACTCAGAGGTACGAGGCGGTGATTTACTTTTGCGCCGATGCAGTTATTGCCTATGTCAGTATGAAGCGAATAGGCAAAATCGAGCGCTGTGGCGAACTTAGGCAGTGTTTTGAGGTCGCCTTTGGGGGTGAAGACGAAAATCTCTGATGAAAAGAGGTTCATCTTGATGGTGTCAAGAAAGTCGAGCGTGTTTGGATTCGGATTTTCAAGTATTTCGGTAATAGTATGCAGCCATTTGTCGAGTTCGGTATCTTCTTCCACTTTGCCTTCTTTGTATTTCCAATGTGCAGCAAACCCTTTCTCGTCAATCTCATCCATGCGTTTGCTTCGTATTTGAATTTCTATCCATTGCCCGTCCGGTCCCATGACGGTAAGGTGAAGGGCTTGATAACCATTGGCTTTAGGACGACTTACCCAGTCGCGTAAACGATCGGGTCGGGTGCGGTAGATATCGGTTATAGCGGCATAAATGTCCCAACAAAGGTTTTTTTCGTCAACCTGTCCCGTTGGCTCGAAGATGATACGTATAGCGAAGATGTCGTAGATATCTTCAAAAGGCACGTTCTTGGAATTCATCTTGTTCCATATAGAATAAGCCGATTTGACGCGGGCTTTCATCTCGTAGGTCATGTTCAATTCTGCAAACCGCTGACGTACAGGTTTGGCAAAATTATCAAACAATCGTTGGCGCATTTCTTCGGTAGCAATAAGTTTCTCATTGATGATACGGAAATCATCAGGGTGTTCGTATTTGAAACTCAGGTCTTCGAGTTCGGTTTTGATAGCAAAAAGCCCCAGTCGGTGAGCCAACGGGGCATAAATAAACATTGTTTCTCCTGCTATTTTGTATTGTTTGTCAGGGCGCATAGAGCCAAGTGTACGCATGTTATGAAGGCGGTCTGCCATCTTGACGAGTATAACGCGGATGTCGCTACTCATGGTAAGCAGCAGTTTACGAAAGTTTTCCGCCTGTTTGACGTCCTTGTCGGCGAAAATTTCGCCCGGTATCTTTGTCAGCCCTTCAACTAACTGCGCTATCTTTGCTCCAAACATATTGCTGATATCAACTACCTCAAAATCAGTATCTTCTACAACGTCGTGAAGTAAGGCGGCACAGATGGATGTTGAGCCAAGCCCCATTTCTTTACAGACGATGAGCGCAACTTCGAGCGGGTGCAGGATATAAGGGTCGCCGTCGTTACGATAGACGCCAACATGTGCCTGTTTGGCAAAGTTGAAAGCCTTTGTAATCAACTCTACCTTATGCCGATGATTGGAATGATTATATTCGTCCATAAGTTTTTCAAACTTTGACTGGACTCGGTATTCATCGGTCAATTCTTTATGTTCCTGCTCTGTAAGCCTGTTATCAGACATTTTCAATAGTTTTTGAGACTACAAAGGAACAAAAAAAATCTAAAAATAGCACAAATTGAGAGGAAAAATCGTTTTTGACCTTGAAAAAAAGCAGTAAAAAGATACCTGTTTAAAACTTTTTTCGGTATTTTATTGTATATTAGGCAAGAATGTGTACTTTTACGGCGTTAAACTGATGAAAAAATATGTTATACGACCTGTTTGCTTATTTAGATAAGATTGATTTTCCGGGCGCTGGGATGTTCAAATACATCTCTTTCCGTTCCGGAATGGCTCTGTTTTTCGCTATCATTCTGTCCACGACTATCGGACGGAAAATTATTGACCGGCTGCAAATACTTCAGATCGGCGAGACGGTGCGCGACCTCGGCCTGGAAGGGAAGATGCTTAAAACAGGCGTCCCGACTATGGGCGGCATCATCATCATCATCGCAATCCTTATCCCGACGCTGCTTTTCGCGCGTATTAATAATGTATATATAATTCTGATGCTGATAACGACCGTTTGGCTTGGGGCGCTTGGTTTCGCCGACGATTATATCAAGGTGTTCAAAAAAGACAAACAGGGGCTTCAGGGCAAATTCAAGATAGTGGCGCAGGTTGGTCTGGGGTTGATTGTCGGTTTGACGCTTTATCTTAGTCCCGACGCCGTTATCCGTGAAAATATTGAAGTAACAAACGGCGAGACGGTTTCAAGGGAAGTGCGTTTTCATGCTTCGGAAACAAAATCCACCAAGACTACGATACCTTTCATCAAGAGTAATAACTTCGATTACGCTTCGTTGGTGTCGTGGGCGGGAGATTATAAGGAAGGGCTTACGTGGCTGCTGTTTATCGGCATAGTGATATTTGTGGTTACGGCGGTGTCGAACGGGGCTAACCTGACCGACGGTTTGGACGGTCTGGCGGCGGGCAGCTCGGCAATCATCGGCATTGCGCTGGGGATTTTAGCGTATATGTCGTCGCACATTGAGTTCGCTTCCTTCCTCAACATCATGTTTCTGCCCGGGGCGGAAGAGCTGGTGATTTTCGCGGCGGCGTTTATCGGCGCCACGATGGGATTTTTGTGGTATAACTCGTTTCCGGCGCAGGTTTTTATGGGCGACACAGGCAGCCTGACGCTCGGCGGTATCATTGCCGTCTATGCCATCATCATCCGCAAAGAGTGGCTCATACCGGTCTTGTGCGGCGTTTTCCTTGTGGAGCTTTTGTCGGTGAGCATTCAGGTGCCGTACTTCAAATATACTAAGAAAAAGTACGGCGAGGGACGGCGGATTTTCAAGATGACGCCCTTGCATCATCATTTCCAGAAAGAAGGGAATGCAGGTATTAAAGCATTGATACAGAAGCCATTAAGTGTCGTGCCTGAAGCAAAACTTGTGCTTCGCTTTTGGTTGATTGGGATTATTTTAGCTTTGTTGACTATTGTTTCTTTGAAAGTTCGATGAGGTTAGGGGTTTGAGGTTGGTTTGAAGTTGTTGTAGATTTATGCATAGAATTGTTGTACTTGGAGGCGGGGAGAGCGGGGTTGGAGCGGCTGTGCTGGCTGCGAAACAGGGATATGATGTCTTTGTTTCGGATGCGGGTGCTGTCAAACCGCCTTACCGTCAGGCGCTTATTGAGCGTGGTATTGCATTTGAAGAGGATGGGCATACGATAGAAAAGATTCTTTCTGCCGACGAGATAGTTAAAAGTCCGGGCATTCCGGATAAAGCGCCTGTAATACAGGAAGTTATCGCTCGTAAAATACCGATAATATCGGAGATTGAGCTTGCAGGCAGGTATTCGGGCGGCTCTAAGATGATATGTATCACCGGCTCCAATGGCAAGACTACGACTACCTCGCTGACGTATCATATCTTTAAAGAGGCGGGATTGGACGTTGGGCTTGCGGGGAATATCGGCGAGAGCCTTGCCCTTCAGGTTGCCGAATCGCCTCATCAATACTATGTTATAGAGTTGAGCAGTTTTCAACTTGATAACATGTATGATTTTCGCGCCGATGTGGCTGTACTTTTGAATATTACTCCCGATCATCTTGATCGTTATCATTATGATTTTCAGGAGTATGCCGCTTCCAAATTCAGGATTATCCGCAACCAGACCCCTGATGACGCATTCATATACTGGAACGGCGACCCTGTAATCGAAGCGGGCGTCGCCAAGTTTTCCCCAAAGGCAAGCCTTTATCCGTTTGCCGAAAGTTTTTCACCTGAAATAAAAGGTTATATATCTGATAGTAAGATTATTATTGAAACAAAAAAAGGAACGTTTATGATGGAAAGAGAGTTACTGTCCCTGAAAGGGAAGCACAATCTGTATAACTCGCTTGCAGCGGGCATAGCTGCAAAAGTGATGGATATACGAAACGAGCGTATCCGCGCTTCGCTGAGCGATTTTTCGGGCGTTGAGCACCGTCTTGAGATGGTGGCGCGCGTGCGGGGTGTTGATTACATCAACGACTCGAAGGCTACAAACGTCAATTCGTGCTGGTATGCCCTTCAAAGCGTCAATACGCCGTTAGTGCTGATTCTCGGCGGTACGGATAAAGGTAACGATTATACTGAGATTGAGGATCTTGTCTGTCAGAAGGCGCGGGCGCTGATATTCCTTGGGGTGGATAATTCCAAGCTTCACAGCTTTTTTGATGGAAAAGTGGCAGCCATAGAGGACGCCCGTTCAATGGACGAAGCGGTGAACAAAGCGTACAGGCTTGCCGTCAAAGGCGATACGGTGCTGCTATCGCCATGTTGCGCAAGTTTCGACTTGTTTCAAAACTACGAAGATCGGGGACGGCAGTTTAAGGAATTTGTCAGAAAGTTATAGCATATAATTTTTCCCGCAACTCGGCTACGCGGGGGTCGGTGATATAATCGTCGTACTCCGTAATTTTATCTATTATGCCGTTGGGAGTCAGCTCTATGACACGGTTGGCTACGGTCTGGATAAACTCATGGTCGTGGCTTGAAAACAAAATGTTACCCTTAAAATTAATTAATGTATTGTTAAACGCTTGGATGGATTCGAGGTCAAGGTGATTAGTAGGAGTATCAAGTATCAGAGTATTAGCATCTTTAAGCATCATGCGTGAAATCATGCAACGCATCTTTTCGCCTCCCGACAATACGCTTACTTTTTTGAGTAGTTCTTCGCCCGAAAAAAGCATCCTTCCGAGAAACCCTTTCAGGAACACCTCGTTAGTGTCGGCGGCAAACTGGCTGAGCCATTCTATGAGGTTATAGTCGGAGTTAAAATATTTGGCGTTATCGAGCGGCAGATAGGCTGTTGTGATTGTTTGTCCCCATTTGAATGTTCCTTCGTCCGGTTTTTCTTCTTCGTTGATAATTTGAAAGAAAGCTGTCATCGCTCGCGGGTCGCGGCTGATAAACACTATCTTATCTCCTTTTTCAACGTTGAAATTGAGGTCTTTGAAGAGTACGTCGCCTTCAACGGTCTTTGTCAGTCCGCTAATTTCAAGTATCTGGTTACCCGGTTCGCGGGCAGGGGTGAAGATGATACCCGGATAACGACGGGATGATGGTTCAATTTCCTCTATATTAAGCTTTTCTATCATCTTCTTACGGCTGGTGGTTTGTTTCGACTTGGCTACATTGGCGCTGAAACGGCGGATAAATTCTTCCAGTTCCTTCTTTTTTTCTTCTGCTTTCTTGTTTTGTTGCTGCTGCTGGCGAAGCGCTAACTGGCTTGATTCATACCAGAAGCTGTAGTTGCCGGCAAATAGTTTGAGTTTACCAAAGTCAATATCAACAGTATGAGTGCATATCGAATCGAGAAAATGTCTGTCGTGGCTGACTACAAGCACTGTCTGCTCAAAGTTTGAGAGATAGTTTTCGAGCCATGAGACGGTGTCGAGGTCGAGGTCGTTGGTAGGCTCGTCGAGCAGCAGGTTGTCGGGTTTACCAAAGAGGGCGCGTGCAAGCAATACCCTCACTTTCTGCTTTCCGCTGAGGTCTTTCATCAACCTGTTATGACATTCTTCCTTGATACCCAGACCGCTAAGTAATGATGCAGCGTCGCTTTCCGCGTTCCAACCTTCCATCTCTGCAAATTTCTCCTCCAATTCGGACGCTCTTATGCCGTCTTCATCGGTGAAATCAGCCTTGGCATAGATGGCGTTCTTCTCGCTCATAATCTGCCAAAGCGTTGAATGTCCCATCAGTACGGTGTCGAGTACCGTGTATTCATCGAATGCGAAATGGTCTTGCGACAGCACCGAAAGACGTTCGCCTGGTCCTAACGAGATGTTGCCGCGTGTAGGATCAAGCTCGCCGCTGATAGCTTTTAAAAATGTTGATTTACCTGCGCCGTTAGCGCCTATTACACCGTAACAGTTCCCGGGCGTAAACTTCAGATTTACATCCTGAAACAGTATTCTTTTTCCAAATTGTATGTCTAATCCACTTACTATTATCATTTTAGTTTGAAGTTTATAAGTTTATAAGTTTATAAGTTTGAGGTTTATAAGTTTATAGTTTATAAGTTTATGAGTTTATCAGTTTATGAGTTTATAAGTTTATAAGTTTATAAGTTTGAGGTTTGAAGTTTTCAATTTTTAACTCTTAATTCTTAATTCTTAATTCTTAATTCTTAATTCATCACTCATCACTCATCTTATTGTATCCATATTAACTCATTCATAATCACTGTAATTATCGTTTGCCGCTACGCATTTTGCGGTCGCGTTCGGCCTGTTGTTTGCGGAGTTGTTCGCGCTGCTGGCGTTGGGCTTCTTCGAGACGCTGCATGAAACCTGACTTCTTCTTAGGTTTCTTCTTATGCTCTTCAAGCTGGGCAAGTAGCTTGTCTTCGTTGATAGTGAAGCGGAAAATCCAAGTCTGCAATATGCTTAACAGCGTGAATACTAAATAGTAATAACTTAAACCCGAAGAACTCTGATTGAAAATAAACAGGAACATGATGGGCATCAGGTACATCATCATATTCATTCCCGGCATCTGTTGTTGCCCGGTATTGTTCATGCTCATATTCACCTTAGTATAAACGATATTTACAACTGTCATCAGCAAACAGAAGAGACTAAGGTGGTTGCCTAAGAACGAAGATATGAGCGGGATGTTGGCGCTCCAGCGGATGACGTCGTCGTAGGTTGAGAGGTCTTCAGCCCACAGGAAACTCTGCTGTCGCAGTTCGATTGCAGTGGGGAAGAGCCAATAGAGCGGTATCAGTATGATCATCGGCAGCATCATCGGTAGGCAGCCGCTCATGGGGCTTGCGCCGACGCTGCTGTAGAGCGCCATAGTAGCCTGTTGAAGCTCCATTGCCTGCTCTTTCTTGGGGAATTTGAGTTTTAAAGCCTCAACTTGCGGCTTCAACACTCGCATCTTAGCTGTCGAGATGTAGCCTTTGTAAGTTAGTGGAGAGAGTACTATCTTCACCGCCAGAGTGAGCAGGAAGATGATTATGCCATAGTTTGAGATGTACTTGCCGAGAAAATCGAAGATAGGAAGAATGAAATACTTGCTTATAGGTCGCGCCCAACGATAACCCATAGGCACTAACTCGTCTAATTCCAAGCGTTTATCTTCTTCAACGCCTTTATCATACGATTTGAGCAGTTTGTATTTTGTTGGTCCGAAAAACCAGTTGAAACCTGTTGTTTCTTTTTGCGTCAGGCTAAACGGCACGGATGTAGTGGTACTGAACATTTTAAGCGCCCGTCCGCTGCCTGCTATTTGCTTTGCGGAAAGGTTTGTGGCAGAGAAAGCATCGTCGGCAATAAGCACCGAAGCAAAGAATTTGTTTTTGTAACCAATCCATTTCAAGCGGTTGGAGAGCGCTTTATCCTCGTCTTTAGCCTCGCCGAAATGTTCTACTTCGTCGGCAGCAAACTTGTAATACAGCCCTGTATATTGGTTTTCGAGTTTGCGACCTTTTTCCTGAGAAAGCAGTTTCTGTTCCCATTGAATATCAAGCGCATTAGTAGATGGCGCGAGGACGCCGTTAAGTCCGCCGGTACGTATCTCAAAGCGGAGGATATAATCGTCCGGCTTGAGGGTGTAAACAAAGTCTATGAAGCCGTTTTCGCCGACAGGAAGGCGGAGGGAAGTAGCCCCCAAGCCCCCTAAGGGGGATGTTCCAGTCTCCCCCCCTAAGGAGGGGACGGGGGTGGCTTCAAAGTACAAATCTTCCGTATTCACAACCCTGTTGGTAGCTGTAATAAGCGTAAGGTTGAACTTGGCATCGCCTTTGTCGAAAAGAAGCAACGGCTCATTGCCATAGGTAACATAGTCTTTAACGCGTACATGACATACTTGACCGCCCTTTGTACTTATTACAACCTCTATTTTGTCATTTTCGAGGGTGATAAATTCCTCCGTACCTTCAGCCGCCGATGCAAAGACGCCATAGTTAGCAACAAGTGCAGATTGCCGCAAAGAATCAGACTGTGCAGCATCCGTTTCTTCCGCTTGTTTGAACTCTGCTTCTTTACGTTGCTGTTCAGCCTCAACTATTTTACGCATCTCTTCGCGTTGCACGGCTGCAATAGAATCCTGATAACGACGACGCGCCTCTAATTGCTCTGCCGAAGGACGGCTAAGCCAGCTGAAAACGACTAATACTAAGCCGATAAGCACAAAACCTATAATAGTGTTTTTATCCATAAATCATATCTTTCAGACCGCAAAGGTACGACATTTTTATGGTATAAGAAAATTTTTTTTCACCTCAAATTGCATTTTCACCCTTTTGGGTATTGCGGGGGATTTTTGAAGGCAGTAATTTTGCGGCGTGATTTATTCAATTTTTTATTAATTTATAAAGTATGAGAACATGAAAAGTCTTAATTTTAAAGCGATTGCAGCGCTAATGATTTCTGCAACAATGT
>JAISTJ010000129.1 GCA_031272655.1 Tannerella sp. | reverse complement strand
ATAAGTTCCGCCGAGTGCAGCATGCCGATTTTGACGGCATCTGCGCCGATGTCGCTCAGGACGGAGCGTATTTGTCCGCTGACGAAGTCCGTTGGCACGGGGTGAACGCCGAAGACGCCTGTGGTGTTCTCATCGACGACGGCGGTGATAGCCGACGCGCCGTAGCAGCCGCAGGCCGCGAAGGTCTTCATGTCAGCCTGTATGCCGGCGCCGCCGCTGGGGTCGCTGCCGGCTATGGTCAGTGCGCGGCGGTAACGTTTCATATCTTCCATTCCTCCAGATTATAGGCGCTGTCCCAGAATAGCCACTCGAATCGGGCGGCATAAAGACAAGCTGCCGTCATCGCCTCACGAATAGCAGGAGAGGCTGCCTCCGCCATCTCATCGCAGATATCAAGAATTTTCTGTACCGAGTGGTCGAACTCCTCTCCACCATAGGTGTCAATCCACGACTGGTAAGGATTGTTGCCACCGGTCTGATTAGCAAGGATATACTCGCCTATCTTCTTGTAAACCCAGAAGCAAGGCAGCACACCGGCTGTTAACACCTCCACCGGACCATTAAGCAGCCGCAGCAGATAAGAAGTGTAGAGCAGACATGAGGGCGTAGGTTGAGCCTTCTCGCTCACTCCATAGTCCTTGAAGATTGTTTTATGCAGTTCGTTTTCGACGTACATACAGTCGCCGCAGTAGCCTATAAACGCCTCTATATAAGACTGTTTAGTAGCTTTCGCAGCAACGCCGGCAAGCGCTTTAACGTAGTCGGCAAGATAAAGGGAATCTTGTCGAATGTAGAAAAGAAACTTCTCTCGCGGCAGCGAGCCTGTTATAAGTTCCTGAATAAAAGGCAGTTGCTCTGTCTTTTTGTAAACGGGTTCAATAGAACGCCAAGCATTGTCAGTCCATTTCATTTTGCAGTTTATTGTTTATGAGTTTATAAGTTTATAGTTTATAAGTTCTTAGCTCTTAATTTTTAATTCTTAATTCTTAATTAAAAAAGCCGCCTCGTTCTCAACAACGAAACGGCTTAATATTTTTTTCAACCCATGAAAAAGAAACCGTTTCCCTACGTTGTTGATTACAACAAATCAGGTTCAGAGGGTACATCTCAGCCATTCAAAAAAATGAAAAGCGCCCCTAACGACGATGCAAAAATAATAAAAGTTTTTTACATACGCAGATTTTTCTTAAAATTTTATCAGTATGCGGAAGATTTTTGCCGGTGCAGCTGCCCATGCTTCGAGGGCTTCAAGGGCTGTATCAGGAGTATATATGCCTGAAATCAAGTTGTTTATTATACTTTGTTTTCGGTTGTTTTCTGTAGTTCCGTCCTTGCGAGGCGCGAAGCAATCCGAACTCCCATGAACCACGTCATTGCGAGGCACGAAGCAATCCGAACTCCCATGTACCACGTCATTGCGAGTGCGCGAAGCAATCTCTGTATTTCTTTTCAGATAGTTTATTACTGCTCGGAAGTCTTCGGGTAAGGCATTGCGGGAACCTCTGATATCAAGCTCTTTCTGCACAAAATATTTAGTTTCAAGGGGTATTTCACTTTTGGCATATCCTATGCAGACTATCCTTCCTGTGAAGGCGACTTCATTGACGGCTGTGCGGTATGTCTCGGACGTTCCTACCGCTTCCACAACGACGTCCGGTCCGGCTCCGTCGGTTATAGTCTCAATGCGCTGATGCAAGTCTTCGGTTTTTGAGTTAACAGTAAACGAAGCGCCGAGTTGACGGGCAAGGGTAAGTTTGGCATCGTCCATATCAACTGCGATAACTGTTGCGCCCCTCAGCGCTGCCCGAACAATAGCCCCGATGCCTATCATACCGCAACCGAGTACCATAACTGTATCAGTATCTGTTATTTGCGCTCGCGATACCGCGTGAAAACCAACGCTCATCGGCTCTACAAGCGCTATGTATTCCTTTGGCATATCATTGATTGTCAGTACTTTTTGCCATGGCACAGCTATATATTCGCACATTGCGCCATCGCGTTGAACGCCAAGCGTTTGATTATAACGGCAAGCATTCGGTCTGCTGTTGCGGCATGAAGTGCAATGACCGCAGTTAGTATATGGATTAATTGTACACAGCTGTCCTTTGCGGAACTGTTCCGGCACGCCGTCAGCTACTTCCGCTATCTCGCCGCTAATCTCATGACCGGGAATGACCGGCAGCTTTACCATAGGATTACGACCGAGAAACGTGTTAAGGTCAGACCCGCAGAATCCCGTATAGTTAATTTTAACTAATATTTCGCCTGCTTTAAGCTCCGGCAGCGGCTTCTCCGCAATCTCAATCCGGCGCTCGCCGGTAATAATTAAAGCTTTCATTTTAATCTTATAATTAGTTTGTTATGAAATATCTCTCTTACAAATATAGAAGCCATTAGACCCGTAATGGAATTTTCCCATCACTAACAGCTCTTTGGTTATCCATTCCGATGTATCACGTTTTACCTCTTGAATCAAATGAGAGAGGGCTTGTGACGGTCGGAACTCGAACATAATATGAACGAGGTCGGGCATTCCACCGATTGACAAAACCTTATGACCGCGTTTTTGAATAATGGCGATAATATATTTATACAAGCGGTCTTGCCAAGATTTGTTGATTAACGAAATCCTGTTTTGTACGGCGAAAACCGCGTTAATATGTATCTGTGTAAATGTATTTGCCATTGTTATGTTTTTTCAATTATGATTATATCTCATTTTGCATTACAGCATCCCGACAGGGATGCAATCCTAACAGATTACAAAACCGCCCCCCACCAACTTTGCTCGGTCGCGAAAGTTGATACGTTTGCGTGGCGTAATTGAGGACTTTTTCCTTTTTGCCGAAATCGAGAGAGTGTTTGCGTTGATTCATATTTTATTGTTTTCTAAATCAAAAATACTCTTATTATTATTTCTTAGAAAAAAATGATTTTTGTTTTTCTCTTTCCTAATTTCAATAAAATCTAATTGTTTAAGTTCTTTTGTTAACTTTTGTTCCGATTTGTCATATTCAAGTTTTTTATGGATTCCGTGTATTGTCAGACCTCCTTTTGACAGAAGTTCTTTCACTCTGTCTGCAAACGAATAGTATTGTATTGTCGGCTCCGCCACATTCAAAATCGGCAGTTGCTTTTGCTTATACGTTTGTGTTTCTATTATTTTCCCGTCGAAATCGACTGCTACAGCGCCATTTTGAATTAAAAATTTATTATCGTTTTTTTCCGAATCGTCCGGTTGTCTGACATATATTTTTCTCCCTTTTTTCAGTCCATCTACAACACCCGCATAAGTGCCGCCCTTGGTTTCTTTGCCCTGACGGTTTTTCGAGGGTTTGGATTCGGCAACGTATATTTCGCTCGCAAGTCCGTAAATAATTGGATTGCGAGCCATTGCGAGTTCCTTTCCCCAACCTGCTTTTGGGTGAAAAATGCTTAAAACCAACACATC
>JAISTJ010000113.1 GCA_031272655.1 Tannerella sp. | reverse complement strand
CCAAATAATTCTGATTACGACATTTATTAACATTGTCTTAATCCTTGTTTTAATGGATGTTGGGGGGGGACTCCAATAGTTTGCATTGCAACATCTGCCCTTGTATGTCTTAATCCTTGTTTTAATGGATGTTGGGGGGGGACTGCCTTTGCGCTTACGGGGATGTCAGGTTACACAGTCTTAATCCTTGTTTTAATGGATGTTGGGGGGGGACGGCAAACAAGGGCACAGGCTACTTTTTAGTTTGTGGAGTCTTAATCCTTGTTTTAATGGATGTTGGGGGGGGACGCCGACACGCGCCGCCGTTAAAAACGTGCTTGATGATGTCTTAATCCTTGTTTTAATGGATGTTGGGGGGGGACAAAGATAACGGGGCAAATTAAGGCAAACAAGGGCACAGTCTTAATCCTTGTTTTAATGGATGTTGGGGGGGGACAGTCATTTTTATATATCTCTTATTTTCAACACTTTGAAAGGGATTTTTTACAAATTTTAAGAAAAAAAGGTCGTGATTTTGTTCCTTTAATCGGATGCAAAGATAGCATTAATTATCCAATTACAAACAAACGAATTAAAATAATAGATTGTTTCGCAAGCTAGCAATGACGGTGAACCCTATCATCAAAATGGCGAAATTTTTTGCAACGGTGATACCGTAGCCTATATGGAAAGCAACAAAGTCAAAGAACGCTTTTGTGCTGAGCCTGTCAATAATTTTTCAATCTTTGGGCGAAATTTTGACAGAAAAGATCAATATGAGTAGAGCGTGAGCGCTCAAGGCTTTTGATTTTGATTATCTCTGCAAGGTAGTCGTTGAGCGATTGTATGAGTATGCGGCGTCCAAGCCCTTCAAGCCATACAGAGCGGTCGGTGCGGACGGAATAGCACTCTTCACTTATAACACGTTGTATTACAAGGGAATAGACCACGTAATCAACCCAATGGCGATATTGTTCTATGACGTCGTAAACCAGCACGGGGCGGTTATATTCGTCGCGGTGCAGGATACCGATATAAGGATCAATGCCTGCACGTATCAGAGCGCCTTCGACCTTGCCATAAAGCATGCCATAGCCATAGTTAAGCATGGCGTTCACTATATCCATTGCCGGATGCTGTGAGCGTTGACTAAAACGGTATTCTTCGGGCAGGAAGCCATTCATCTGAGCGAAGTAAATCTTCGACACACTACCTTCGTAACCGCGTAGTGAATCGGCAATGTCAGATACCGTATCGCCTTGTAATTCGGATACTTTGATGCGATACTTCTGCATACGTTTGACTGTATGCTCAATACGGCTGTTCATTTCCGGCACAGAAGCTGTGAACGCCCAGAGTAGCGCCTCCTGATTTTCGAACTTGCTTTGCAGCAGCGATTTAATCCAGTCAACGGCGGCTTTTGAGCGCGAGAACTCTAACTGCCCCTTGCGGATGGTCGAGATAGAACCGTAGCGCGACGCCCAAATCCTGCCTGCCGGTTTGCCGGAGTTGTCAACGAAGAGTACTTCTATCTCGTTTTCGATGGCGAGAAGAACGGCGTCACTGCTTATTTGCGCGCCGCGAGTGATGGTGATAGTGCGGACGTCAGCCGGCGGAACTCGCTGTTTGCCTTCTTTGCTTACTACCATAAAGGCTTCGTTGTCTTTCGTAAGTGCGGCGCCGTAGGTGTGGAGTACGAGGTTCATTTGTTTGAGTTTATGGTTTATAGTTTATTGTTCATTGTTTATTGTTGGTGAAAAACCTCAGAAGAACAGTGTATTGCGGTTCTTAAGGACGAGGTCAACGTCAATGTTCTTGCCGATGATTTTCATTGCCTGAAGGTAGTCGGTCGAGATAGGGACGACGAGGATGCTGTCGTTGTTTTCATAGCAAGCCTGCACTTCGGTTAGGTCGTTACGAATTTCCTGATAGCGAGCATGTTCAAGGTCAGCAAGGAAGATGGACTTCTGCACGCGAAAGCAACCCTTCCGCAACAGATATTTAACTACCTGATTGCGAACCTTATTACTTTCTATGTCATACATTACAAAAAACAGCATACGCGATTTATCATGTTTACGTTTAACAAGAGCGAGAACGGTCTCAATGCGGCTTTCGAGTGTGGGCAACTCCTCTATGTCGCTCGGTTTCAGGGCAGTAACAATGTCCCCGGAATCGCTCTTGGTATCCGGCGCCCGCACAGCAAGCCCGGCCTTATACATTCTCAACATTCTCTCAACGAACGTGGTCTCTTTCTTTTTACGAGGCATATTCTAATCATTTCATTTTTCTAAATCAAATACAACATTTTGTCATTAAATTTTTTTTATTCAACAACGACTGTTATTTCGGACTTTATTTCTGGACGCAGGATATACTCTAATTTTTCGTCTCCGCGTTTTAGCTTGAATGATAAGGAATTGTTACCAAGCGGGTTGATGAACGGGGCGAAACGGTAGAGATATGAAAATGCCGTCAGGTTCTTTTTTTCGTTAAATGCTTTCGTAATTTTCTCATATTTAGACTTATCCCATTCCATGCAGTCCGGAAAGCCGTTGGCATCGGTGAAACGGGTGCTTTGGTCGCGCAGTTTGATGGTGTTTACAAGGAAGTGCCGGTAAGCTATTGTGAACTGTTGCGAGGTGCGATCCATGCGTTTGTCTTCTATAAACTCAATGATGTCGCCCGCCTTGATTCCCGCTTTGGCAGCGGGCGAGAACGGGTCAACAGATGCTACTTGCGCGATGTTATCAATGTTATAGTTGATTCCGGTGTAGTTATACTTCTTTTTTTGCAGGCGATACTGCACGTTACGGCCGTATTTTACATACGGGAACTGCATGGTCATCAGCGGGATATGCACAAAGGCGAAATCTTCAAGCGAATAAGATTCGTTTACCAGTTCGTCGGCTTCACATTCCCAAATAATCCGCCCGTTTTTCAACTTGCGGTCTTCAAAGCGCAAACCTAACTTCAAAGTGTATTCGGCCTCTGTCTCCACCGTTCCGGGCGGCAGAAACGGCAATTTCACCATCCTGTCGCGAGTAATGTCATAACGAAACACATCTGTTGGCGGCTCTTCTTCGGCTTTTTTCGACGTTTTTTTTATCTGTTTCGGCTTGTAATTAGGGTTTTTGTTGAACGCATAATAGATTTGTATCATGAAATCAGGGCTTACGGGGTCGTAACGAAGTCCTCGTTTCATCAACTCTTTCTTTATCAGGTCATTGATTTTTTTTGCAAGTTCGGGTTGATTTTCGCCTGTTCCGGTGAAATCGAACGACTTAAATTGCGAGAAATCAACATCATCCTTCGTCTGGGTCGTAACAAACGGGCATGAAAACAGCCTCTCGTGAGTGTATTCCACCGCATACATCCCGAATGCTGTCGCTAACTGGTTCTCATTCAGGGAGTAAGCGCTGATACATTCTTTCTTTATCTTGATTTTTCGCAACCCTTCACTGAAATTTTTTATGGTCAGTTCCACAATTTCTTTGCCCGGAGGGTTGAGGAACAGGTATATATCATCTAAAACGCTGTCTGTTACCGCTTTACCTTCGACGGCAAGAATGATGTCGTACGGCTTGATTTCAGCCTTTTCAGCGGGAGAATTTGGGTAAACGCTTGTAATCACGGGTTTATCCTTGCCCCAGTGAGGGTCGTTGCTTATTTCGTAACTGAACCCGAACCGGCATGTTATGTCCTGCGTGAAAGCTTGTATTGAAATAACTGATAATAAAATAGTTATAAATAATAATCGTTTCATCTCAAATCTTTTTTTTAGAATATTTAAACTGCAAAAATATAAAAAATTTCGATATTTGGCAGCGTTTTTGCTGTGAAAAGGTTGAAAAGATAATTAAATATACAATAAAATATGGAAGAAACCAAGGAAATGCCTTTTGAAGAGGCGGAAGTGAACGAAACGACCGCCAACGGGCAAGATGAAGAAGTGACAAATTTGCAGGAAGAGACTGTAAATTCGTCAGGTGAAACTGACGAAAATGACAATAAGGCGGAGGCGGAAGAGCTTTCGTGGGAAGAAAAATATGCTGCTTTGAACGATAAATATCTGCGTCAGATGGCCGAGTTTGAAAACTATCGCAAGCGCACAATCCGCGAGAAAGCCGATTTGTTAAAAAGTGGCGGTGCGTCGGCGCTGACGGCTTTACTGCCGGTGATTGACGATTTCGAGCGGGCTTTGAGCACTCTTAAAGCTGCTGATGAGGTTGAAGCGGCGACAGAAGGCGTGCAGCTTATTTACGACAAGTTCATCGGTTACCTTGCGCAACAAGGGGTTAAGCCTATTGATGCTGTAGGGCAACCATTTGATACAGAACTGTTTGAGGCGATAGCAATGCTGCCGGCGCCTTCGGAGGAACAGAAAGGAAAAGTGCTGGATTGCGTGCAGACCGGCTACAAATTGTTTGACAAAGTGATACGGCACGCAAAAGTTGTTGTGGGGGAATAATGTTTTTCAGATTCATGTTGTTTGCTGTTGAGCATTAACAAAGGATGAAAACAAACAAAATAGAAAGATGGCAAAAAGAGATTATTATGAAGTGCTGGGCGTCAGCAAAGGCGCTTCGGCAGATGAGATAAAGACGGCTTACAGAAAGAAGGCTATCCAGTATCATCCGGATAAAAATCCGGGCGATAAGGAGGCTGAGGAGAAATTCAAAGAGGCGGCAGAGGCCTACGATGTGCTTAGCACCCCTGAAAAGCGGCAGCGTTATGACCAGTTCGGACATGCGGGCGTTGGCAGTTCGGCTGCAGGCGGCGGTTTTGGCGGAGGCGGGATGACTATGGAAGATATTTTCGCCCATTTCGGCGATGTCTTCGGCGGTCATTTCGGCGGGTTCAGTTCTTTCGGCGGCTTCAGCGGTTTCGGCAGTCGTTCACGAAGCGGTCGCCCGCAGACGCGCGGCTCCGATCTGCGCGTCAAAGTGAAACTCACCCTCAAGGAGGTAGCTAACGGTGTAACGAAAAAAATAAAAGTCAATAAATATGTAGCATGCCAGAAATGCCACGGCACGGGCGCGGAAGACGATAAAAGCATCGCCACATGCCCTACTTGCCACGGTAATGGCTATGTAACTAATGTTCAGCGTACTATACTCGGCCAGATACAGACACAATCGGTTTGTCCGACCTGCGACGGTCAGGGCAAAACCATTACGAAACGCTGTCCGCACTGTACGGGTGAAGGCGTTGTGCGCAGCGATGAGGTGATAGAAATAAATATCCCCGCCGGTGTGATGGAAGGTATGCAGCTGTCGCTCAGCGGAAAAGGCAATGCTGCCCGTCGCGGGGGCATCAACGGCGACCTGCTTGTGGTGATTGAAGAGGAACAGGATAAGGAACTTTTCCGTGATGAAAATGACCTGATATACAACCTTTTACTGACTGTTCCGCAGGCTACGCTCGGTGATACTGTCGAGGTGCCGACTATTGACGGGCACGCGAAGGTCAAAATTGATGCAGGCACCCAGCCCGGCAAGGTTTTGAGGCTGAGGGGCAAGGGTTTGCCGTCGGTCAATGGATATGGCACGGGCGATTTGCTGGTGAATGTTACTGTTTACATTCCGGAAAACCTTTCTTCCGACGAGAAACAAAAATTAAATCAGATGAAGACTTCGCCCAATTTTCAACCCTCACAATCCATCAAACAAAAGATTTTTGAGAAATTCCGCAATCTTGTGGGATAAATTTTGTACCTTTGCGGCATGAATAGAGTTGTATTGAAATGGATAACAGTCTGGTTTCTATTGGTTTATGTCAATAGAGGGCTGTTTGTGGCTTCGGTTGAAAGCGATTTCTGCTCCGCCGGAGAAATCAATACGGCTTTGGAATGGGTAGTCGAAACGCTTACCGGGCAGTC
>JAISTJ010000044.1 GCA_031272655.1 Tannerella sp. | reverse complement strand
ACAAATGGAATATCATCATAAATTGGGATATTAGGAAAAAAATGTGTAATTTTGTGGTTTGATTAAGATAAATTTAGAAAGGATGAAATGGTCAAAACTGCTATCAGGGAAGAGGCTTGGAGTTGAAAATTATCACGAGCGGAAACATGAACGTACTAATTTTCAGCGCGATTATGACCGGCTGATTTTTTCTTCGCCGTTTCGCAGACTGCAAAACAAAACACAGGTATTTCCCCTGCCGGGGAGTATATTTGTACATAACCGCTTAACGCACAGCCTTGAGGTGTCGTGCGTTGGACGGTCGCTGGGGAAAAATATTGCAGCCCGGCTTATTCAGAAATATGCCGACGAGCCGCAGACAAATTTCTCGGAGATTGATTCGATTGTGTCTGCTGCATGTTTAGCGCATGACATGGGTAACCCGCCTTTCGGACATTCGGGTGAGAGAGCTATCGCAGCGTATTTTGCCGATGGCAAGGGTAAGCAGTTTGAAGACCGTGTGCGCACGGAAGGAGGACGATGGGAAGATTTCCTTTATTTTGAGGGCAACGCAAATGCCATGCGACTGCTGACACATCAGTTTAACGGCAGAAGGGAAGGTGGATTTGCTCTTACATACAGTACTTTGGCTTCAATAGTAAAGTACCCTTATTCATCGCTTCACGCTGCCGCAAAACGGAAATTCGGTTTTTTTCAGACTGAAGAAGATACTTTTATGCGGATAGTTGAGGAGTTGGATATTCCTCAAAGCGGCGAAGGCTTCGTGCGGTTTCCGTTGGTTTATTTGGTTGAGGCGGCTGATGATATCTGTTATCAGATAATGGATATAGAAGATGCTCATAAACTTCGGCTAATGACATGTGATGAAGTGTTTTCGCTGTTTTTGGCATTCTTTGAAGGGAAACGCCTTGACGACATCAAACATACGATGGAAATGGTCAACGACGTCAATGAACAAATCGCGTATTTGAGGTCGTGTATTATCGGACTGTTAGTTGATGAATGTACACAGGAATTTATTGATAATGAAGATCTTTTTCTTGCAGGAACTTACGATAAACCGCTTATAGAAGGCATTAGCGAAGTGGCTAAAAACGCTTACAGGAGATGCTCTGAAGTGGCTTATGAAAAAATTTATGTTTCACACGAAGTCGTTGATATAGAGCTTGCCGGTTATCATATTTTCGGCTACCTGCTCGAAACAATTATTGATGCAATGATGAATCCTTCTCATTCCTACAGTAAGTTGCTGTTGAACCGCGTTCCTGCACAGTATGACGTCTTTGCGCCAACTACTTACGGCAAAATTCAGTGCGCCTTAGACTATATTTCCGGCATGACCGATGTTTATGCGCTTGACCTCTACCGTAAGATTACAGGGATGAGCTTGCCGGCGGTTTGAAGTTTATGGTTTATAGTTTAGTTTATAGTTTAAAGTTTATGGTTTATGGTTTTGCTTGGTTTTCATTTGTTTTTCTTAATTCTTAATTCTTAATTCTTAATTCAAATATGTACAATCGTGTTTTATTGAAATTGAGCGGTGAATCGCTGATGGGTAACAGGCAGTATGGCATTGACGAGGTGCGGCTTGCCGAATATGCGGCACAGATAAAAGAAGTTGCTGCAATGGGCGTGCAGTTGGGGATCGTTATCGGCGGCGGGAACATTTTTCGCGGTCTGAGTGGCGCCGCGAAAGGATTTGACCGCGTCAAAGGCGACCAAATGGGTATGCTTGCGACTGTAATTAACAGTATAGCTCTCAGTTCCGCCCTTAATGCAGCGGGAGTGAAAGCAAGCGTCCTGACAGCGATACGGATGGAACCTGTAGGCGAGTATTACAGCAAAAACCGCGCTACAGAGCTGTTAGAACAGGGATATGTAGTAATTATCGCCGGCGGCACCGGCAACCCGTTTTTCACTACCGACACCGCATCCGCTTTGCGTGGAGTCGAAATCGAAGCCGATGTGTTCCTCAAAGGCACCCGCGTGGACGGCGTCTATACAGCAGACCCCGAAAAAGATCCTTCGGCGGTGAAATTCGACAGCATTACTTTCGATGAGGTGTATCGCCTTAATTTAAAAGTAATGGATCTAACCGCCACCACTATGTGCCGCGAAAACAACTTACCGGTGATAGTCTTCGACATGGATACTTACGGTAATCTCGTGAAAGTGGTGCAGGGATCAAATATCGGCACAAAAGTAACTGTATAACAAGCTATCAATATGTTTTATTCTCTTATCATACCCGTTTATAACCGTCCGGACGAGGTTTCGGACCTGCTTCAAAGCCTCGTAAACCAGTCGTACAAAGATTTTGAAGTGATTGTCGTTGAGGACGGCTCAAGCGTCAAATGCGAAGATATTGTTTCCCTGTACGCGGATAAACTTAATGTAAAATACTTATACAAGGAAAATTCAGGGCCGGGGGACAGCCGCAATTACGGCGTGAAGCACAGCAAGGGCGACTATGTGATTGTCTTGGATTCGGATTGCGTTATCCCCGAACGGTATATGGAAAATGTCCACACAGAGCTGACGGTGAACCCGTGCGATGTTTTCGGCGGGCCTGACGCTGCACACCCGTCGTTCAGCAAGATGCAGAAAGCGGTGAATTACGCGATGACGTCGCTGTTTACCACCGGCGGCATCCGCGGCGGTAAGCGGCAGATGGAGAAATTCCACCCCCGGAGCTTCAATATGGGGATGAAAAAAGAGGTTTATGAACAGACAGGCGGGTTTTCAAAGATGCGTTACGGCGAGGACATTGATTTCAGCATAAGGCTGTTTGACGCAGGATATAAAGTGCGGCTTTTCCCGAAGGCATACGTGTGGCACAAGCGGCGCACGAACATGAAGAAGTTTTTTATGCAGGTTTTTCATTCCGGCTGCGCACGGATTGCTTTGTACCGGCTTCATCCTTCGTCGCTTAAATCGGTTCACCTGCTGCCCGCTTTGTTTGTCTGCGGGCTTGCCGGCTGCCTCCTGCTTGCATTTTGTTCGCTGTGGTTTTTGGCGCCGGTGATTTTTTATATTACGGTTCTTTTTGCCGATTCGCTGTTTAAAACACGCAACTTGCACGTTGCATGCCTGTCGGTGGTCGCTTCTTTCGTGCAGGTTATCGGGTACGGAACGGGATTTATTTCTTCTTTATTCAAAAAAAAGTAGCAAATCCGGAGAAAAATCACTAATTTTGTCGTCGGAAAAACATAAAAATTGATTGAATATGGCAACAGACACTAATCAAATTATTAAAAATTCGGAGGCAAAAATGTCGTCCGCAATTCATTATTTGGACGAAGAGCTTGCGCGGATCCGTGCGGGAAAGGCCAATCCGAAGATATTAGACAGCGTCCGCGTCCCCTACTACGGCGAGATGGCGCCCCTGACGAATGTGGCGTCAATCACAACCCCCGACGCCAAGACGCTTCTTATCACCCCTTGGGATCGCAAGCTTATCAAGGACATTGAGCGCGCTATCCTCAATTCCGACGTCGGCATCACGCCCGAAAACAACGGCGAAGTGATACGCCTCGGCATCCCGCCGCTGACGGAAGAACGCCGCCGGCAGTTGGCTAAACAGGCGAAACAGGAAGCCGAAAACGCGAAGATAAGCGTCCGCAATACCCGCCGCGACGTCATCGAAGCGCTTAAGAAATCGGTCAAAGACGGCGTCCCCGAAGATGTGGAAAAGGATTCGGAAGAGAAAGTGCAGAAAATCCATGACCGCTATATCAAGCAGATTGATGAACTTTTCGCGGCTAAAGAAAAAGAAATCATGACCGTCTGATGCAAGGGCTGGTAGTCAAGAACACAGGCAGCTGGTATATTGTTCATACCGACGACGGGCAAACGGTGGAGTGTAAAGTTAAAGGTTCTTTCCGCCTCAAAGGCATTAAGAGCACTAATCCTGTCGTCATAGGCGACCGCGTCAGCATTGAGTCGAATCCCGAAGGCACGGCGCTGATAACCGCCATCGCCGACCGCCGCAATTATATGATAAGGCGCTCGACAAACCTGTCGCGGCAGTCGCATATCCTCGCCGCAAACATTGACCTCGCAGCGTTAGTTATTACCGTCAATTACCCGCAAACGACCACCGTTTTTATAGATCGTTTCCTCGCTACCGCCGAGGCTTACAGCATCCCCGTCATGCTCGTTTTCAACAAGACAGACCGCTATAACGCCGACGATACCGAATATATGGAGGCGCTTTCGTTGCTGTATGAATCTATTGGTTATAAGTGTATCAAAGTATGCGCCCTGACGGGTGACGGCATAGACGTGTTGAGGAGTTGCCTTGTTGGGAAAGTTACATTGATGTCGGGTCATTCGGGCGTCGGCAAGTCCACCATTATCAACCGCTTACTGCCTGCCGCACATCTCCGTACCGCCGCCATATCGGAGTACCACCGCAAAGGAATGCACACAACAACTTTCTCCGAGATGCTCGCCTTACCGGAAGGCGGATATGTGATTGACACGCCGGGCATAAAAGGCTTCGGCACAATAGAAATGGCAGGCGTCGAAGTATCACATTACTTTCCCGAAATATTCAAAACATCAGCCTCATGCCGCTACGG
>JAISTJ010000199.1 GCA_031272655.1 Tannerella sp. | reverse complement strand
CGCGACGGCACAGCCCGCACCGTTCCGGCAGTCTTGAACACCGCCTGAAAGTCCGTCTCCGTAACCGTCTCTGTTTTAATATGTTTCAGCAGCGGCGCATCAGCCGCCACCGTTATAATATTATCTTTTGTGGAAAAACTGTTCTTCTCCGCCTGTTCGCTTTCCCTGTTTTGGCACGACAACAGCGCAACAGCTGCCGCCATGCAGAAAAAAATTTCATATTTCTTCATTGTGATTTTTTATTAAATGAATACTGCACAACCTGTTGAGGATGTGCCAATTAGCAAAAAGATGACGCCTTTTACCGCATCATCGTGAATGAAATACTATTTTGATTGATTAACAGGGCGGTGCGCGTAAAAAACTATATACAACATTTATACTGACCGCATTAATTGACTTGACAATATATATCTTGCTGACTATCACCGATATAACTGCCGCAACAGCAACGGTGAAAGTAAACATTATTGTTGAGAGAATCTGAATCAGTTCACACTGTGCAGGCGTATGGTTATGATGCGGCTGCTTGTCGCCCGAAGGAAAATAGATGTGCGAGTGAGTAACCGTTCCCCAACTGAAATAATGAGTATGGTAAAAACACGTAGCCGACAGGTAGTAGCTCATAAAAAGCACTAACAGTAAGCATTTTACGAAATTTTTACAATACTTTTTCATCATCAGCAAACGATTTTAAAGCCACAAAAATACAACATTTTTGCAAAATCAGCAAAATTCAGAGCAAAATTTGCAAAAAACTCTTCGCACTCAAGCGTATCATTCCAACGGGACACCTTTTTGCATCAGAATTTTCAGGGCGTCAAGTTTTTCGGTGTAAACCTGTCGGGGCAAGAGGTTGTTCTTGCCGCAAATCGAAGCCGCCATACCAACCACTTCGCCCATCATGCCGGTAGTAAGTTGAACGCGGATTGAGCCATGGACTACATGGGTTACACTTATGTTACGACCTGCCATGAATAAGTTGCTGATATTTCGTGAATACAGGCAGCGGTAGGGTACATGATACGGAAAAATTTCTGTTTGAACGCAGTAACTGAAAAATTCCTCGCCTGGGAAGAAACGGCTGTTGCGCGGGTCGGGATAGTGCAAATCAATAGACCAAGTGGTAGTGAAACTGGCGTCTTCGTATCGAACCTGATTTTGTATATCATTCTGGTTAAGGACGATATCGCCAAGCAGTCGGCGTGATTCCCGCTTTCCCGAAAGAAAAGCCAGCCAAGTGATTTTTCGATTGGAATACTTAGCGTTATTGTTTTTCAGATACGACCAGTTGCCGAAAATAGCCCTCAGGTTTTGGTCTCGTATGTTTTCCGCGTCGGCAATGGGGTCTTTTGCAAATCCGCCTTCCCAACGCCAATCGGGCTTGTCTTCCACGATAGCCGATTCTTCGTTGATCTGACAAGCCCAGTCGAGGACAGGAAAAGAAGATGGTTCTGACAATGTTTCAAACGCCCACAGGTTTGACGAACCAAGCACATTTTTTTGAGCCTTAATTGGCGCGAGCGACTCGAAGGCTTCATATCGGCTTTCGCTGCCCATACGGAAATCTGCGCCGGCCAGAAAGCCAATGTTGGCGTCGCCGGTGCAGTCGGCAAAAAGCTTCGCCTCAAAACGGAACTCTTCGCTCGTCTCTATGTGTCTTGCTGTTACGGCTTTGATAATGTCGCCATCCATTTCAACGTTGAAAACATGCAAGTTAGTAAAAAGAGTGAGGTTGGGCGTGTTTTTTATAAGATTAAGTTTTTTTTCATCGCCGTAGAGTTCTGCCGGACCGGCATTTTTGTTCAATTCTCGTGGTATGCGGGTGATTTTCACTATATTACCTATGTTTGGATAGAGGTACTTGCCATCACCACCGGTGCTGACACGGATTTCGGAACTGCTGTTACCGCCTACGACGGGGCGGTCGCTGATGAGCGCCACTTTCAGTCCCAGTCTCGCCGCCGCTACTGCCGCGCTGATACCTGCCAAGCCTGCACCACATACAATGAAATCGAAACCTCCGGCTTCTTGAACGCTGACATTAAGCAACTTGCGTCGGAGTTCACCCAGCGTCGCGACGTCGTTTGGCGGTGGGCTGTTAGCCTCTTTGGTGAAGAACAGCGCGTCGCACCGTCCATTGAAGCCGGTAAGGTCGTGCAACGTGATTGTCGTCTTGGGGTTTTTGATTTTCACTTTTCCGGCGCTTTGCCAGAGCCACTGCTCGCCTTCGATTCCGAAAGTAACCGGCAATGCCTTGCCATCAATTGCGATTTGAAAGCGTCCCGGACCTTCGCCCTTGTACCACGGCGAAGTCCAGTTAAAAGTCCTGATATACAGATAATAAGTCCCTGTTTCGGGAAATTCCACAGTAGTGGAGGCGTCTGCCACCGGCTTGCCAATGCCGTGCGCCATAAGATAAGGCGAGCCCATCTGGTCCATAAATTGTTGGTCAACGACCCATCCGCCTTTGTCCGTAAAACTCTCTGCCTCAACAAGCATATCGGCAGAAAAAACAGTTTGAGCGTATAATACGCCGATAACAAACAATAAAAATCTATTAAAACGTGTCATTTTTTAATTTTTGTTTTTGGGAATTACAAGATTACCGAAGCCGGACGTGCCGACTCCTTTTAGCATTAGCGCCTTAAGTTCCGGCAGATATGAGTTATAGACCTGACGGGGATTGGTTTTGTGATTTTTGCAAATCGAAGCAGCCATGCCGACTACCTCGCCCATCATTGCGCCGGTGCGCATCACCCGTACTGTGCCTAAAGCCACATGAGTAACGCTAATATTGCGTCCGGCCATGAACAAGTTGTTTATATTACGGGAATAAAGGCAGCGATACGGCACGGCATAAGGCTTGATTTGTTCGGTTTCCGCATAAGAGAGAAACGGCTCTTCATTGAGGCCATCAACCGGCTTGGGGTAATGGAGGTCAACCGACCATGTTGTTGTAAACGAAGCATCGTCGTAGGAAGTTCCCTGTATAACATCCTGTTCCTGCAAGATGACGTCGCCGAGCAAGCGTCGTGATTCACGTTTGCCGCCTATATATGCCACCCACGACAGTTGTTTATCGGCGTACTCCTCTTTTTTTGAACTGCGGTTTTTCAGAAAATCCCAATTCCCGAAGACAGCCCTCAATCCATAATCGCGGATATATTCAATGTCATCAATCTGGTTTTTGTTCATGCCCGTTTCCCAGTCCCAGTCGCCTCTCAGACCGGCGCTGCAGGTCTGTTCGTTAAATTCAATTGCCCATGGACATTCGGGGAAAACGTTTGCGGCTTGTTTTTCCGTAGCATACCACTGAACGGAAGTGCCCATTACGAGATTGTCGGCGGTTTCGGGAGCACGCGGTTCACCAGTCTCTTCCCTGCTTTCACGCCCCATGCGCCAGTCGGCGCCTGCCAGAAAGCCAAGCGTAGCGTCACCGGTACAGTCGGCAAACAATGCCGCTTTGAACCGGAAACGCTTACCTGTCAGAATATCCTGTCCCGTAACGGCGTTTATGAAGCTGCCTTTCATTTCAGCGGCAACAACCTGCATGTTCAGAAACAGTGTGATATTCTTTTCATTACGCACAAGCAGCTCTTTCTTTTCGTCTTCGTAATTTGTGGCAGGGCCGGCGTTATGAATATGTTTTTCGGGATAGCGTTTGAGTATTTCGGCTATTGCGCGGCTACGTTCGGTATCAGGGTTTGCTTTGGCTTCGACGTTGTTATGATATCCTACTATGCCAAATTCATCAAGCAGATAACCCAGATTGGGATATGGCTGTTGCATAATTTTGCCCGACAATCCTACCCGTACTTCGGAACTGTTGTTGCCGCCGAGTACGGGTCTGTTTTGGATAAGCGCCACTTTACAACCAAGTCGGGCTGCGGTTATGGCGGCGCAACAACCTGCCATACCCCCGCCTGCCACTACAAGGTCGTATTCGCCTGCGTCGGCCGGTTTTTCAGGCAAACTTTTTGCCTCATCGGACGGAATCCGATTCAGGTCGTCGGTAATAAATATGGCGTCGCAACGTCCGTTAAAGCCTGTCAAGTCGTGTAACGCGACGGTATTGCCGCCCGCTTTAAGTTCTATTATTCCCCCGTCCTGCCAATGCCATTCGGCAAGTTGCGTTCCGAAAACGGTATCCGACGGCACGCCGTTGAACAGCGCCTTAAACCGTCCGGGTGCGCCTATTTTGCCCCATGGCTTCACCCAGTCACGCGTTCTGACCCAAAATCGGTATCGGCCGCTATTAGTTACATTAAACACATGCACCGCATCTTCGACCGGAACGCCCAAACCATGCGCCATAAGATAGGGCGAACCCATCTGCATCATTGACTGATTATCAACGACCCAGCCGCCTTTGTCGGCAAAACTTTCTGCCTCAATGAGAATGTCTGCGGCCGAAAGGCTTGCGCCCCAACAGACTGTCATGTAAATCAAAAAGATTTTCTTAATCATAAGTTGTCGTTATGCGAGGTCAAAGGTAATATTTTTTTGCCGACAGTTTTGTTTAAAGCAAAACTGTCGGCAAAAAAACTTTTGTCAATAGCCTTCGTTTTGTTTTAAGTTGCTGTTAATCAGTATATCTTTAGACGGGATAGGCCAAAGATACTGCTTGCTTTTATCGAAAATCAGCACCGTAAGACGTTTGATTAAGCCCTTCTCATACATCGGGTCAAAGTTTGCTATACCATTCTCGTCTAAATCAGGTGTTTCCGGATAGAACCAAAGACCGGGTTTGACAACTTTCTCGCGCAGTTCGGCAACGTCAAGCATTCCGTAACGGGCTTTATTGAGCGCTATTTCTGCCAAACGCCAGCGGATAAGGTCCATATAGCGGAGATTTTCAAATGAAAATTCCATCCGGCGTTCAATGCGAAGAATTTTTCGCAACTCAGCCTGATTGGTAGTAGTGATAGCCGGATATTGGTCGGTAGCGGTATAATCAACGCCATAAGCGCGGGCGCGTACCTGATTCATAGCGTCGAGTACGGACTGGTCAATGCTTCCCGCCTCAATTTTAGCCTCTGCGTATATCAGCAGTACATCGGCATAGCGGATGATGATTTTGTCAGGGTCAGTTCTGTAACTGTTTTTTGTCCAGTCTTCGTCAACACCTTTTTTGCGCATCAAACCGTTATACGATGTGTATTGCGCATTTGCGCGTGTGTCGTTGTTTATCTGATACTGACCTGTACTTAAATTGAGCACCTGCAGCGAATCGGGATGCGGTTCAAAGATGAAACCAAGATGCGCCGTACCCGGTTCCACGCATGTATAAGTACAGCGGGGGTCGCGGTTCTTGTACGGGTTATGCGGGTCGAACAGCGGCGATTCGTCAATTGGCAAACCGTCGGTACAAAGGAACGAACAGAACAGTTCCCACGTGGGTACTGCACTACCCCAGCCGCCTCGGTTACGGGTTACTTCATTTTGTGTGCCTATAGTTACGCCAAAAGCTATGGAGCGAGGCAGCAGAAAAATTGATTCTTCGGCATTCTTTGTGCTTGTAAGAAACAACGACGGATAATCTTCATGAAGTTTGTAAACGCCGAGGTTAATACATGCCTGAGCTGCTGTGGAGGCGGTGTTCCAGTCCTGCATATAAAGTGCTATACGGGCTTTCATTGCTAATGCGGCTCCTTTGGTAGGATACCCACCGTTATTGGTTTCGGGTACATGTGCAGCGGCATAATCATAGTCTTCATAAATATTTTTCAATACTTCTGACTTTGCTATGCGCCCCATCTGGAATGCTTCATCAAGCGTCAACGGCTCGGTATAAAAAGGCACATCACCCCAGCGGGCTATCAGATATGAATAAAATGAAGCGCGGGCAAAACGCACTATGCCCTCATAGCGTTCAAGTGTGGATGCCGCTATTTTACCTTCTGCACGGTTGAAGTTGTAAAGAAGCGTGTTGGCGCGGGTTATGGCTTTATATGCGTTAAGCCAGCGGGTGGCATTGTCAGACCAGTCACTTGTGATGGAGCCGTTGTTTATGGGAGTCAGACTTTCGCGGTAAAGATAATCGTCGTCCCATGTCTGGTCGTCAAGGGGCCAAAACACGTCTCGGAACAAATCATTAATAGACATCACAATCTCTTCTTCCGTGGAATACCAGTTACCACTTGAGCCTTCCGACAAAGGATTGAGATTCAAATCGTTACACGCACTCATAATAACGAGTGTGCAACTTAATACTGTATATTTAATATTTTTCATAACTGTTTATATTTTAAAATTTTACTGAAATTCCAAAAAGATATGTCGTGCTGATAGGATAAGTATCGCCTGAGCGTTCAGGGTCCCAACCCTGAGGATAATTGCTTATTGAAAACAGGTCGGAGGCATTGACATAAAGCCGCACTCCTTTCAGATACATCTTGTTGGCAAGCGTTTGCGGAACAGTATAACCTAAACCTATGCTTTTGAGCCGAAAATAAGCTCCGTTGAAAATCCAATAATCCGATAGGGCAAGATTGTTGCCCGGATTCGAGTAGGTAAGACGCGGATATTTGGCATTCCGGTTTTGTTCGGCTGTATTGTAATTGCTGTAATACTTGCCGTCAACGATTGCGGGGAAATTGCCGTAACTGCCTTCGAGCGAATTAATCATGGCCGATGTAATACGGGAGTTTTGCTTGCCAACGCCCTGAAACGACAGGCTAAAGTCGAAATTGCGGTAATCTATGCGGGCATTACCGCCGAACATGTAGCGTGGCAAGGAACCGCCAAGCAGCACCTTGTCGTAGTCGGCATTCACGATACCGTCAGGTTTGCCATCAGGACCGCTGATGTCCACATATTTTATGTCGCCCGGCTTGGCAGAGTTGCTTATCTTCGCCGAATTTGCGACTTCTTCAGCTGTCTGGAAGATGCCGCTTGCGCGATAACCATACCATTCATTAAACTCGCTCCCCTCAATTTTTATCTGGTCGCCAAGAAATTCGGTACCGCCAAGGTCTCCCATGACCGACTTGAAATCAGACAGGTTGAATGACACGGAATAGCCAAAATCGCCCGCACGGTCCATCCACTCTGCATTCAGGTCCCAGCCGGTTGTATGCATCTTTCCTGTATTCTGGTCGGGATTGTCGAAGCCCATATATGAAGGAATCTGAAGCGCTAAAAGCATGTCGCGTGTCTCTTTTTTGTAAAATTCTCCCGTGAAACGCAAACGGTTATCCAGAAAATTAGCATCAAGGGCTATGTTGTAACTGTCGGTCGTTTCCCACGAAATATCGTTGATAACGTATTTTGTTTGCGCCGCTGTTTGTTTCGATACTACAGTGTTTCCATTATAGAACAAAGCGTTTGCGAACGAGATTGTTGCCTGATAGGGATAATTGCCTATACGCTCGTTGCCGAGACTGCCGTAGGAAGCGCGCAGTTTGAGGAACGAAACGGCAGGAATGGTTTTCATAAATTCTTCTTCACTGATGACCCAACCTGCTGATACGGAAGGAAATGCACCCCACCTGTAGCCATCGGCAAAACGCGACGATGCGTCATAACGGATATTAGCCTGTATCAGGTATTTGGTTGCAAAACTGTAGTTTATGCGTCCGAAGTAAGAACGGCGGGCGTATTCATCGGCATTGCCGCTGTTGTCGCGATATTCGAGCGGACCGATATTCAGATATGGATAAGAAGTAAGATTGAACTGGTCGCGTGAAGCCATCAGATATTCGTTGAACGAATAGGCATTTTCGTAACCCGCAAGGACGTCGAAGTAATGCACTCCAATTGTTTTGTTGTAGGTTGCAAGAAACTGTGTCATGAAATTTTGCCCGTTATTGCGGTTTTCAGTAAGCATTGTCTTTGTTGCATTTTCAAAATAGCCTGCTACAACCGACGGGTCTGCGAGTGTAGTGCGTGGCAGTTGTTTAACCCAGTTTTTCTGACTGTTGAAATAAAAACGCGGCGAAAAGATACCCGACAACTTGAATCCCTCAAACGGCATAAAATCAAGCGAAACCTTGCCGAACACATTATTGTATGTGTAATCATTTGAGCCGCCTTCCTTTATATTTGCCAAATAGTTCAGACCGGATTTGCCTTCCGCGTATCGCCCGTCCGACCACAAGGCTGCATAAACAGGCGACATAATGCGCGCTTGCCCCATAGGATTCACTACCGCCTGTCCGTCAATTGAACGGTTAAGGCTGATATCCAATGTGGCAGCAAACAAATTGTTAAGTTTGAAATCGTTATTAACACGTACGGTAAAACGGTTGTAATCCCGATTATCCCAGAAACCTCCGATTTGGTCGTATGCAATTGAAGCCACTGAACGCAACTTTTGTGTACCGCCGGATATATTCAGGATATGGCTTTGACGGGGTGCCGACGAATTTATCAGCAAGTCTCTCCAGTTGGTATTAGGATATAAATCAGGGTCTTTGGCGTTATTTGCCATATAATTGTTGATGTAATCCTGTGAATACATGGGATATTGGTCAGCTCCGTTACCGGCGTCGTTCCATCGCAATTCGTTGGTCATTTCCATATAACGTATGATACCGACAGCTTTTGGTAAGGCAGTGGGTTTTTCAATGCCATATTCAAAGTTGTACTCCAAATTGAACTGGTCCGTTTTGGCGCGTTTTGTTTGAATAAGGATAACGCCTGCTGCAGCCTGCGAGCCATAGATGGAAGCCGAAGCTGCGTCTTTAAGCACCGATACTGATTCGATGTCGTTGGGATTGACGTCGTTGATGCCGCTTACCTGCATGCCATCCACGATTACTAAAGGCTCGGAGTCACCAATAGTGGTAATACCGCGGATGCGCACCGTAGCGCCGGCACCCGGCGCGCTGTTGTCGCGCGTAACCATGACGCCCGGCATCGAACCCTGTAATGCCGTTGATAACTGTGTCTTTTTACGGTTCACAATGTCAGTCGAACTGACAGTCGAAATAGCTCCCGTCAAGTCTTTCTTACGCTGTGTACCGTAGCCCACAACAACAACCTCGTCAAGCGTTTGCGCGTCTTCCAGAAGCGTGATGTTCAGATTTGTCTGGTTGCCGACTTTGATTTCTTGTGTTACATATCCGACGTAGGATATCTGTAACACTGCATTGTCTCCGACTGTCAGGACGAACTTGCCGTCTGAGTCGGTGCTTGTTCCGTTTGTAGTGCCTTTTTCCACTACGTTGGCGCCGATAACTGTTTCGCCTGAGGCGTCAAGTACGGTGCCGGTTACTCTTTTCTGCGCTGAAACAGTCAGCGAGAAACA
>JAISTJ010000160.1 GCA_031272655.1 Tannerella sp. | reverse complement strand
GCCATAATGTGGCACGGCAGCCCCGATAGCGACGCACGCCCCTCCCTGCTCAAATACCGCGCCCTCCCAAAAGCCGACCGCGACGCCATCAACCGCTTCATCGACGCGATATAGTTGGGTAACACGAAGGCACGAAGGCTAATCCCCGTCATTGCGAAGAACGAAGCAATCTAACGTTAATTAAGAATTAAGAATTAAGAGTTAATAACTGAAAACTAAGAATTGAAAACTCATAAACTATAAACTCATAAACTCATAAACTTCAAACCTCCAACCTCAAACTTATAAACTCATAAACTTATAAACTTATAAACTCACAATTTCTTTGTGCCGTCGTTCCTTCCTGTCTTCGTGTTGAAATTAACCGCCCCATCAAATCAAACACCTCGACCTTTTCACCAGCCGAAGCGCCACGGACGGATATTGTCGGCGGCGTCGGTCATTTTCTCGCTGTCGAACGGGCCGAAATTCTCTTTGGCGTTCTTGGTGGCGTAAAGTACCAACTGGTCAACGCCGGTAGTGTCGGTCTTAGCGACATCAATGCGCACTAATACATCAATCATCGTTGGCGTCTCTTCAGAGGGATGACTAACCGTTCCGTCATTACTGGATTGCTTCGTAACCTCGCAATGACGAGTCAAGGGCAGATTGCTTCGTTCCTCGCAATGACATGGTACCTGTATTTGCCTGTAAATCAGCAATATGTAAATTCTGAAAATCCTATAAATTATGTAATTCTGTAGAAAAATTTTAGTACATGACATTTTGTTCACAAATACGTACTTCCGATAAATCACATTATCGGAAATTGCCGTTATTACTATATAATCTCAATAGTTATGACAACGGATTTTCAAAAATTTCTCGAAAAAAGCGAGCTTTCGACAAATACGGTTAGATCGTACACCGGAACGGTAAAGCGCTTCCTGAATCAATATAAAACCATTGATAAACAGACTATTATGGCGTATAAAGGTTTTTTAGTTGAGCATTTCAAGCCCCAGACGGTAAACAACCGATTGCAAGCGCTCAACAAATACATGGAATTTACTGACAATGAGCGCTGTAAGGTGAAATTTGTGCGTGTCCAGCAGAGCAATTTCCTTGAAAATGTTGTGAGCGACGCCGATTATAAGTTCCTGAAAACAAGCCTCAAAAGTGACGAGCTATACACGTGGTATTTTGTGGTATGGTTTCTTGCGGCTACGGGTGCACGGGTCAGCGAACTGTTGCAGATTAAGGCTGAGCACATTGCGTCCGGATTCCTTGACCTGTACGGCAAAGGCGGCAAGGTAAGAAGGCTGTATATCCCCAAAATCCTGCGGGACGAAGCTACTGTTTGGATTGAAAATGAGGGAATCCGTTCCGGTTATATTTTCCGCAACCGCTTCGGTAAACGCCTCACTGCAAGGGGAATATCCCGCCAACTAAAATATTTTGCCGTAAAATACGGGTTAAATCCGAAAGTGATGTATCCACACTCGTTCCGGCACCGTTTTGCAAAAAATTTCCTTGAAAAATGCAACGACATCGCCCTGCTTGCCGACCTTATGGGGCATGACAGCATAGAAACGACCCGCATCTACCTGCGGCGCACCGCCGGTGAGCAACAATCAATCGTTGATGAAATTGTTACATGGTAAAAAATGAACGGATAGTAAAAATTTTTATCGAAAAAATAAATTTTTTTCATTTTTTCTTGTTGTTTGATAAAAAATTACTACTTTTACGCCCGATAATGTGATTTATAGGAAGTGCGTATTTGTGAACAAAATTTTTTAAATATTTATGTATCAATTATTTGTTAAAAGTTTATGAAAAAATTTACTTTTTTGTTATCATGCTTTTTGTTGATTGGCATGGTAACCGCCAACGCGCAGACACGCAAAGCATCGGGAACAGTCATCTCAGGCGATGATAATGAACCTGTTGTCGGCGCATCGGTTATTGTTAAGGGGACGGCTCTCGGCAGCGCTACCAACGAGGATGGGCGCTTTGAGATTGCCAATGTTCCGGCGAATGCTACTACGCTTGTCATCTCTTATCTGGGCTACGAGACCCAGGAAGTGCCGATCGGCGCTAATGTGCATGTAGTTCTTAATGTTTCGACCACGAGCCTTGAGGAAGTGGTCGTTACGGCTCTCGGTATTTCGAGGGAGAAAAAATCACTCGGTTATGCCGCGCAGGAGATTTCTTCCACCCAGATCACTCAGGGTGCGCAAAACAATCTCGCTAACTCGCTGAGCGGTAAGATTGCAGGTATTCAGGTTACACAGGCAGGCGGTCAGATCGGCGCTTCGCAAAACATTGTCATCCGCGGCTTCTCGTCGTTCGGCAGCAATGCGCCGCTGATAGTTGTTGACGGTGTGCCTGTTACCAATGACAACCCGACAGGCGCTACCCGCGACCTTGGTTCGGGCATTAACGACATCAACACTAACGATGTCGAATCAATCTCGGTGCTGAAAGGAGGCTCGGCTGCGCTGTACGGTATGCGTGCAGGTAACGGAGTAATCCTAATCACCACTAAATCAGGCAAAAAGTCCAAATCGGGAGTACAGGTGAACTACACCGGCGACTTCACCGTTGATCAGGTTTACGGCATACCCAAGCTGCAAAACAAGTACGGTCAGGGCTACGGAGGCTCGGAATATGACTACAAATTGGCTTTGGAAGACGGCTATGAAGGCTCTTATTCCGATTATGCACAGGAATACGGCTACTATTATGTGGACGGCTCAAACGGAGTGAACGACGGCGACGACGAATCATGGGGCCCCCGCCTCGACATCGGCTTGATGATACCGCAGTTCAACAGCCCCGTTGTGAACGGCGTTTATCAACCTACCCCGTGGGTTTCGCATCCTGACAATATCAGCAGCTTCTTCCAGACTGGTATAACGCAAAACCACACAATGTCAGTGCTTTCCGCTTCCGAACATTCCTCTACAAGAGCTTCACTCGGTTATCGCGGTCAGACAGGCACAACGCCAAACACCAACCTCAACCGCTATTCGGCGTCCGTAAACAATGCGTATGAACTCAACAAGCATATCAGTTTTGAAATTGACTTGAATTATGTTCATTCTCATAGCGATAACCTGCCCGGAACAGGCTACAGTACAACCAACCCGCTGCAATCAATGCTGCAATGGTTTGGCCGTCAGGTTGATATGAAATCGCTGAAAGAAAACTACGAACAGTTGGACGAGCAGGGCAACTACACCCATTACAACTGGATAGGGCCGTTCCATGCCAATCCGTACTGGGTGCAATATCATAACACCTCCGCTTACAAGCGCGACCGCGTGTTCGGCAAATCTTCACTGTGGTACAAACCGACCGAATACCTGAAGTTTGAAGCGCGGGTAGGTTTGGACAGGATTTCATCAAGGCAAAAGTCTGTTATTGAATGGGATACCGATAGTCCGGACGGCTATTTCCGCGACTGGCAACGTGGCCAGAGCGAGTTAAACATTGACCTTATCGGTTATTTCAACAAATCGTTCGGCGATCTCAATACCAATGCCATTCTGGGAGCCAACTACAGGGACAATAACACGTTCCTTAACGGCATCGGAGGCGACCAGCTGACAATCCCGGCGCTTTACACGATAACCAACGTGAAAGGCAATCCGGTAGCATCAACCGACAACTCATGGAGACGTTCAAATTCTATTTACGCCAACCTGTCGCTCGGATGGAAAAGCATGCTTTACCTCGACCTCAGCGCACGTAACGACTGGGATTCAACCATTGACGACGACTTCTTCTATCCGTCGGCAAGCCTCAGCTGGATACCGACAGCCACTTTCTCCGCATTGACCGACCTTTCATGGCTCAGTTACCTCAAACTGCGCGGCGGTTGGGCAAAAATCGGTTCGGCTACCGACCCGTACAGGAACGGCAGCTATTATTCTGCAGAAAGCACCGGTATGAAAGGCGTCGGACTCTTCCGCATGCCGACCACATATCCTCCTATCGGCTTACGTCCCGAAATGATTAAGACTTGGGAAATAGGTCTTGAAGCCAACTTCCTCAACAACCGCATTCGTTTCGACGGCGCTTATTACTTCAAGAATACAACCGACCAGATTATGACGGTAAACGTCTCACGTGCAACAGGTTATGGCTCTATGCTCTTAAATGCAGGCGAAATTGAGAACAAAGGCGTTGAGCTTACGCTTGCCGGCGATGTTATCTACAATCCGCAGGGCTTCGGATGGACAACAACCTTCAACTGGGCTAAAGACCGCAGCAAGATCATTGATCTCTACACCGACCCTGTTACGGGACAATCTTTGGCGGCTTATACCCTCGGAAGCAACTGGAACGCCACGACCCTCGCCATACCGGGTAAAACTTGGGGAACAATCAGGGGTTACGGTTTTGTCTATGATGATAACGGCGCTATTAAGGTTAGAAACGGACTTCCATTGCGTCAGGCGGCGCAGGATATAGGCGATGTAACACCCGACTGGATTGGCGGCTGGAACAACGAGTTCTCATATAAAGATTTCAGGTTCGGCTTCCTGCTTGACTTCCGCAAGGGTGGCGATTTCCACTCCGTAACGCAGATGTTCGGAACTTACACCGGTATCTATGACTTCACCGCCGCAGGCACTATCCGCGAAAACGGTATGGTTTTAGGCAAAGATTTCTATACCGACAAGACGTTTGTCAATGAAGACGGCAGCCCTAACACAACCGTTGTTAATCCCGCCGATTTCTTCACTTATTTCTACTCCATTACGGAAATGTCCGTTATTGACGGTTCATTCCTGAAACTGCGCGAAGCGCACCTTACCTACAATTTCCCGAAGAAAATCCTCGGTAAATATTTCAGTAATGCAAGCGTGTCGCTGGTAGGTAATAACCTGGCGCTGCTCTGGACACACAAATCCAATCTCATAGGCATTGACCCTGAGTCTGTTACGGGTTCGGGCAACGGCAGTGTGGGAATAGAATCCAACGTATATCCTCATTCCCGCAGCATGGGACTTAAACTCAATGTTACTTTCTAATTTTTAAAACTTTACAGATATGAAAAAGTATATCAATAATATAATTATGATGTTGATAGCGGCAAGCTTGCTCACAACGAGCTGTACCGACAAGTTCAAGGAAATCAACACTGACCCCGACAGCCCTGCTTCGGTTCCTGCGGCAAACGAGCTGGCATGGGCTATCTGGTACATATCCGCCAATTTCTACGACCGCTGGTTCATGCTCGACGAGCCTTGCGCTTTTGCAGGTTATGTAGCGAAACTCAACTATATAGACGAGTCGCGCTACCAGTTCCGTACCGGCATTCAAGACAGCAACTGGGCGGAAATTTACACCTGCCTCAACACTCTTCGCGACATTCAGGCTAAAGCGGCCGAGCTTGGCGCCCGCAACCTGCTCAATGCAGCCAAAGTTCTTGAAGTGCATATAATGAGCATTGCGACTGACCGCTGGCGCGACCTACCCTATTCGGACGCCGTAAATCTCAGCGAAGGCGTTCTCAATCCTACTTACGACGTTCAGGAAGACATCTATCCTGCTCTGCTGGCTACGCTTAAAGAAGTGGCCGACGACTGGGCAAACGGCGCTGGCGGCGATGATCTCAGCGGTGGAGATCTTCTTTATGGAGGCGATATTAATCAATGGCAACGCTATTGCAACTCGCTCCGCCTGCGTCTCGCTACACGTCTCTCCGTCGTAAGCGCTTCGCTTGCACAACAGACTGTTACAGAGATAGCTACCAACCCGTCAAGGTATCCTTTCATAGAGAACAACGACGACAATGCTTTCTTCTGGTGGGATGCCGGCGACGCTACCCGCTGGGAACCGCTTGCAGACGCCTACCGCACCCGTCCGGGAGTTGAATTTTGCGCCCCGGACGTGATGATAGACAACTTCAAGGCAAACAACGACCCGCGTCTGTCGAAGTATTTTGAACCTGCCGTATCCGACGGCGAATATCGCGGCTATATCATCGGAGCTGCCGCCAATACTGCGCCCGGCGGTATGTCCCACTGGTCTTACGCTTACGAGCAGGATCTGGGAGGTTTCTCGCCGTGGTTCCGCGCCGCCGAATCATGGTTCGCCATAGCCGAAGCAGCTACACGCGGATGGAACGTTGGAATAAGCGCTCAAGACGCCTACGAGAAAGCCGTTACCTCTTCGATGGACGAAAACGGAGTAACGGCCGAAGAAACGGAAGCCTACCTTGCAGGTGCAGGCGCTTTCCCTTCAGGCTCGGCTGACGAACAGCGCAATAAACTGTGGTACGAACAGTGGGCTGCCATGTTCAAAAACGGCATGGAAGGCTGGACGCTCTACCGCCGTACAGGCATTCCCGACTTCCTTTATGTAGCTCCCGGACGCGGACTTGCCAGCGCCTCGTATCTCAATCACAACTGGGGACCGCTGCGCTCACCGTATCCCGACACCGAACGCAACCTCAACACTGCCAACAATGCGCCTTTCAACGCAGATGTAGTGGATGACCTGTGGGGCAAACAGATGTGGTGGGATCAGCGCGTCGGCGTAAATAACTGATTTAATTGGCAACGCCCTCGTCATTTTTTCCGCAAGCGAAAAAGAAGAAGCGAGCGTAGCGAAGCAATCCAAAAGTGAGGCAATCCGGAACACCTGACATTCAGGCGCTTCCGGGTTGCCTCATATATTATAATCACCGGTTATGCAATTTTTTTTGCCCTGATTTCCATTTTTTTTATACATTTGCGGTCTGAAACCAAATTATAATCAATATGTACGGAAAGATTAAACAATTTCTTGAAAAAGAGCTTATTAGCATCGAAGAAGCAGGGCTGTACAAGCGTGAACGCATCATCCGCACACCTCAAAAAGCCGATATCAGGGTGAACGAAGGAGTTGAAGCGCTCAATTTTTGCGCCAATAATTATCTTGGACTATCTGATAATCAGAGGCTTATCGAAGCAGCTAAAAAGACTATGGACGAACGGGGCTACGGCATGTCGTCGGTGCGTTTTATTTGCGGCACCCAAGACCTCCACAAGCAGCTCGAAGCGGCTATTTCCAACTATTTCAAAACGGAAGACACGATACTCTACGGCTCGTGTTTTGATGCTAACGGCGGACTGTTCGAGCCGTTGCTCGGTGAAGACGACGCAATCATCTCGGACGCATTAAACCACGCTTCTATCATTGACGGCGTAAGACTCTGTAAAGCAAAGCGTTACCGCTATGCAAACGCCGATATGGACGAACTTGAAAAATGCCTTCGGGAAGCACAAGAACAGCGCCACAGAATCATCGCCACCGACGGCGTCTTTTCTATGGACGGCAACGTTGCGCCTATGGATAAAATCTGCGAGCTTGCCGAAAAATACGACGCTTTAGTGATGGTTGACGAATCTCATTCTGCCGGAGTAGTTGGTCCGACCGGCCGCGGCGTGGCGGAACTTTACAAAGCTTATGGCCGGATTGACATATTTACCGGCACGCTCGGCAAGTCGTTCGGCGGCGCTATGGGCGGCTTCACTACGGGACACAAAGAAATCATAGACCTGCTGCGTCAGCGCTCTCGCCCATACCTTTTTTCCAACTCGCTCGCACCGGCTATCGTCGGCGCAAGCATTGAGATGTTTAATATCCTGAGTGAGAGCGATAAACTTCATTCCGTACTCGTTGAAAACGTGAACTATTTCCGCGACAGAATGATTGCCGCCGGTTTTGATATAAAGCCCACACAATCAGCTATTTGTGCAGTGATGCTTTATGATGCGGCGCTGTCACAGACGTTTGCGGCCAAGATGCAGGACGAAGGCATCTTCGTTACAGGTTTTTACTATCCCGTTGTGCCTAAAGGACAGGCTCGTATCCGCGTCCAGTTGTCCGCCGGACACCGCCGCGAGCATCTCGACAAGGCGATTGGGGCGTTTATCAAGGTCGGAAAGGAGTTAGATGTAATTGAGAATTAAGAATTGAGAATTAGAAATTAAGAATTGAGAATTAAGAATTTGAACAGACATAGCAACTTTCACAGTCACTGCATATTCTGCGACGGGCGGGCGGAGCCTGAAGAGTTCGTGAAATCAGCCATAGAAAAAAATTTTCGCGCTTACGGCTTCTCTTCACACTCACCGCTGCCTTTCGAGACTTACTGGAATATGAACAAAAACAGGATGACGGCTTACATAGAAGAGGCTAACCGCCTTAAAATCAAGTATAAAGGTGTAATTGAGCTATATACGGGTCTTGAAATAGACTATTTGGATAAGACTTACAACGCCTCAATCCCGTATTTCAGGGACTTACCGCTTGATTTCAGGATAAGTTCCATTCATTTCATCCCTTGGCAACTGCCTCTGCTTGAGGAGAATATGCTTTGCATTGACGGGCCGTACAAGGATTTTGAAGACGGACTTAACAACCATTGCGGGGGGAGTATCCGCCGGATGACGGAAATGTATTTTGACGCTTCGATGCAAATGGTTGAGGCCGGATGCTTTGATATTGTGGGACATATAGATAAAATCAGCTACAACGGCTGCCGCCATCCCGATTTCGACATCAATGCTTCATGGTTTCAAAAACCATTCCTCGAACTGCTTGATTTTGTCGCCGAAAAAGGCCTGGCGGTTGAGGTGAACACCAAATATATGGGGCGTTACAGACAAACTTTTCCGCATATAGAATCATTTAAAGAGCTGTATAACAGGGAGATACCCGTCATGGTAAATTCCGACTGCCATTATCCCGAATTAGTCAATGACGGTCGCGAAGAGACTATCGAATTGCTGCTCGCCGCCGGCTTCCGGAGCCTGCGGGAGTTAGCTGACGGCAAATGGCAGGATATTGATATCCGTCATTTTTTCCGCAAGCGAAAAAGAAGAAGCGAGGAACGAAGCAATCCAGAAACTTAGACAGCTTCTTTAATGCGTTAACAATGAGGCTTATATAATATATTATGTTGAATTTCAAACCGATAACAGTAGCCGACAAGGAGGTGATAACGTCTTTCACATTGGCGAGCGCATACAGCAATTGCGACTTCGCATTCGCCAACATGTGCAGCTGGCGGTTCCTGTACGACAGCGAGTTCGCCGTCGCCGACGGTTTCCTCTTCCTCCGCTTCTATGTTACAGAAAAAGGGCGCCGGCACTTAGCCTATATGTTTCCGGTCGGAACCCGCAATGACGCATTGGCAGCCGCCATCACTACAATAGAAAAAGACGCTGCAGAGCATGGTTTCCCGCTTCTAATGCTCGGCGTTACCCCCGAAAGCAAAGAAGTGCTTAACACGCTGTTTCCCAACAGTTTCGCTTATATACAGGAACGAAATTATTACGATTACATCTACCGGCGCGAAGATCTTGTAAACCTCACCGGCAAGAAATTTCAACCCAAACGGAATCATATCAACAAGTTTCGTAAACTATATGATTATCAGTACATTAATATCACGGCCGATATTACTCCGGAGTGCATGAAGCTTGAGCAGCAGTGGTTCGCAGATAACGAGCAGGAAAACGACCGCGAAGCGCTGCTAAACGAAAGGCAGTCAATGTGTTTCGCTTTAAGCAATTTCGACGGGCTTGGTCTGATGGGCGGCGCCATAAAGGTGGACGGCAAAATCGTCGCTTTCACCTACGGTTCGCCCATCAATGCCGACACTTTCGGCATCCATGTCGAGAAAGCCGACATTAACTATGAAGGTGTGTTTAGCCTTATAAATCAGGAATTTGCATCACGCATACCAGAACAGTACGTCTATCTCAACCGCGAAGAAGACCTTGGCATCGCCGGCCTCAGGCAATCCAAACTTTCTTACAACCCCGTAATCATTCTCGAAAAAAATGCAGCTGTCAAAAGAAGGTAACAAGGCGGAACTTATGCGGCTGTGGCAAGATATTTTCCACGATTCCGACGAGTTTGTAAAGTTGTTTTTTGACGGCTTTTACCGTCCCGAAAACGCATTTATAATCAAACGTAACAACCTGATTATATCGGCTTTACATATCCTGCCATATAAGATTAAAATCAATGAGGCTCTTATTCCTGCCGTTTATATCTGCGGCGTCTGTACTGTCCCGTCTGAGCGCGGCAACGGGCTGATGAGGGAATTGATGGTTGCGGCGAAGGATGAAATCATCAAGCGCGGTTACGGGGCGTCTTTACTTATCCCGCAAGAGCCATGGCTGTTTGATGTCTATAAAAAGCTCGGCTACACAGTTCCCATCAGGCGTCGCGTCGTTACCTGCATGTACAGCGCCCATCCCGTACGCCATAAAATCCGCCCCACCCTACCCGAAGACTTCACTTATTTCGACCGTAAACAAAAAAAGCGCAACCGCACAATACTCCATGACGAAAAAGCATTTAATCTGATAATCAAAGATTTGCGCAATGACGGCGGCAACGTTTGGACAGCCGTCGAAAACGATACGCCTGTCGGAATAACATTTGTTGACCGGGGCATCCTGTTCAGGGAACTGCACGCCAAAAACGATGACGTGAAACAGGCGCTGATTAATTTTGTCCTCGAAGAGCAAACGCAGACGCAAACGCGAATGCAAAAGCAAACACAAACACAGGCAAAGGCAAAGGCAAATGAGCAGGCAAAAGAAGCCAAAATCCACCTCCCATGTAGCAGCGACGACGATAAAAGCGAGATTTTCGGCTTGGCAATGAACCTAAAAAACCTTGATTTAACCGGTTTGTACGCGCCTCTGATGATAGAATAAAAAAATTTTTTGCCAAAAAGTTGGCAAATTACGAAAATACCCTTACCTTTACGCTTTCAAAACGGATTAAAAATTGTAAAAGATATGTCAGACAGCGTAGTTATTATCCCTACTTATAACGAAAAGGAAAATATTGAAAATATAATCAGAGCCGTTTTTGCGCTCGAAAAGGCGTTTAATATAGTTATCATTGACGACGGTTCGCCGGACGGTACGGCCGCTATTGTTAAAAATTTGATGGACGGAGAATTTGCGGGAAGATTGTTCCTTATCGAAAGATCCGGCAAGCAAGGTCTGGGGACAGCTTATATCTGCGGCTTCAAATGGGCACTCGAAAACGGGTACGACTATATTTTTGAAATGGATGCTGATTTTAGCCATAATCCCAATGACCTGCCTCGACTGTATGCCGCCTGTGCCGAACAAGGCGCAGACGTCGCCATCGGCTCGCGTTATTGCAACGGTATGAATGTCGTTAACTGGCCGCTCGGTAGAGTTCTTATGTCTTATTATGCCTCTGTCTATGTGCGGATTATAACCGGAATGAAAATCAAAGACACTACTGCCGGCTTTAAATGCTATCGCAGACGAGTGCTTGAAACTATCGAACTTGATAAAATTCATTTCAAAGGATATGCTTTCCAGATTGAAATGAAATTTACTGCATATAAATGCGGCTTCAAACTTGTAGAAGTTCCTATAATATTCATAAACAGAGTATTAGGCACTTCAAAAATGAACTCTTCTATCTTCGGAGAAGCGCTTCTCGGCGTACTTCAATTAAAATGGCAAAGCCTGTTCCGAAAATATCCGCATTATGAAGTTCCTGCATAATGCCCTGATAATAAATGAAGGACGGTCATTTATCGGCTCAATCCTGATAGATGGCATGTTTATAGCAAAGGTCATTGAAGGAGAAACTAAACCAACTGATTTTCCGGAAGCAGAAGTTATTGACCTCACAGACAAATGGTTACTCCCGGGAGTCATAGATGATCAGGTGCATTTTCGCGAGCCCGGATTGACTCATAAAGGCGACATTGGAAGTGAAAGCCGTGCAGCAGCTGCCGGTGGCGTTACAACCTTTATGGATATGCCAAACACGTTACCCCAGACAACAACAATTGAGGCGCTCGAATGGAAGTTTCAAAGAGCAGCAGAATCCTCTGTTACCAACTATTCTTTCTTCTTCGGCGGAACCAACAATAACGCCCACCTTATCAGCGAACTCGACCGTAACAGCGTACCGGGAATAAAATTGTTCCTCGGCGCTTCTACAGGCAATATGCTTGTGGATGATAAACACGCCCTGAGAAAATTTTTCTCCCAAAATGATTTCCTGATAGCTGTTCATGCCGAAGACGAAAATATAATACGCAGAAACAGAGAACATTACGTTTCATTGTATGGTGAAAATTTAGATATCACCTTTCATCCTAAAATAAGAGACGCCGAGGCTTGTTACAGTTCGTCGTCTGCTGCTACGGCTTTAGCACGCGAGCTTGACACAAGACTGCACATCTTTCATATCTCCACAGCACGAGAATTATCACTTCTTGACCGAGGGGCTATAGAAGACAGAAAGATAACCGGTGAAGCATGTATTCATCACCTCTGGTTTTGCGATGAAGACTATGCCCGTCTCGGAAACCTTATAAAATGGAATCCGGCGATAAAAACTGCCGCAGACCGTGATGCACTTCGCAAAGCTGTCAACGAAGACGTCATCTCGGTAGTGGCGACCGACCATGCGCCGCATCTGCTGTCCGAAAAAGAAGGTTCCTGCCTTAAAGCCGCCTCAGGAGGCCCCTTAGTACAACACTCCCTGCAAGCGATGCTCGAAATGGCAAAACAAGGATACTTCACTAAAGAAAAAGTCGTAGAAATGCTCTCGCATAATCCTGCGACTCTATATAAAATTGAAAAAAGAGGCTTCATTCGTGAAAATTTTTATGCCGATTTAGTCGTTATTGACCCGAAAAAGCCGCAAAAAGTAAAAAAAGAAAATATTTTTTACCGTTGCGGCTGGTCTCCGTTCGAAAAAACGACCTTCGGACATTCTGTCATGAAAACATTTATTAACGGAACAAAAGTTTTTTCAAACGGGATAATAACAAACGAAAAGGCAGGTATAAAAGTCAAATATAAGGCAAATTAACATCGCGCAAAAAGTCATTTTGACCCCAAAAAACGCCAAAAATCAAAAAACATGCTGCAAAAATATGTTTAATAACATAAAAAATAATTTGGTAAGTTCAAAAAAAATGTCGTACTTTGCGCCCGATAACCTAAACAATCTTTTTGCCTTGCGACTAATACCTATTAGAACCTGTAAAAGGGGGCCTTTTGCGAAAAAGTCCCCCTTTTGCGGTCAATACAACGAAGTACAATGAAAAGAAACAATATATCCGAACAGGAACTCATACAGGAACTTAAGAACGGTTCACAGCAAGCATTCAACCGTATATATTATATGTACGCGCGAAGGCTATATGCGTTTTGCCTCCAGTACACCAAGCTGAGGGAAGACGCCGAAGAGATCGTGCAGGACGTCTTTGTACAGCTCTGGAAAAGCCGCGAGACTATCCGGCAGGACGAAACGTTACGACCGCTACTCTTCAAAATCGCACATAATAGCCTTATAAACGCCTATAAATCAACGCTTAACTCTCCTATTTATGAAGACTATGTGAACTACACCGATACCCTTGCAGACGATGACAACTATCACCGCCTTGAATACAAGGAGTTTGTTGAGCAGGTCAAGAAGGTTATGTCCCGTTTGCCCGAAACGCAACGCAAAGTCATAGAGCTGTCGCGTTTCGAGGGGCTGACCAACGCGGAAGTAGCGGAGCGGTTGTCGCTCAGCATGCAGACGGTGAAAAACCAACTGTCGCTCGGACTTAAAGCCCTCAAAGCGATGCTTGCAAAAATCGCCCCATTATGTTATTGTTTGTTAATTATTAGCAGTTTACGGTACTAACTATTTGAAAAATTGTCATATCATATAAAGGAGAAATTAATGAAAAGTCTTGATATAAAATATAGAAACGACCGTTTGACACCCTCAGAGCTTACAGCTCTGAGGGCGCAAACCGCAGGAATGACGGACAGCGAAATCGAACAACTCATGCGCGATGTATGGATGAACGAAGAACCGGACACATCCCAAGTGGACGACGCCCGCCTTGTCAGCCTGAAAGCTCTTATTGACAGCCGGTTGCAAGATGATTTAATTATTGCGAACGAAGTGAAGCAATCCAACACCCGCCAACTATTCACAAAAATCCTTCAAGCCGCTGCAATCCTGATATTCATCTTCCTGACAGCGACCACTTTCCACTTCTGGCGAGAGAACGAAAAAATAGAAAAGGGCGACATGACGGTATTCACCCGCAAAGGCGAAAAAGTAAGCTTGTCCCTGCCCGACGGCACGCAAGTAACGCTCAACAGCGAATCGCAATTGTCATACACGCCGAAAAACTACAACAAAAAGGAGCGGCAGATACGTTTCAACGGCGAAGGCTACTTCGATGTGGCTCAAGACAAAGACCGCCCGTTTTTTATAGACGCTAAAGGGCTGACGGTTTGCGTATTAGGGACGTCATTCAACCTCATTGCAAGGAATGAAGAACAGACAGCCGAACTGACGCTCGAAAGGGGCAAAGTGCAGCTTCTTTCGCAACTGTCCGGCAATATATGTGTCCTGAGGCCAAACCAGACGGCTATCCTCAACCGGTCGAACGGCATTTTCACCATAATCAACAACTCCGACATCTGCAAGGTAACGGCATGGAAACAAAGCCTGATGGTATTCCGCAACAAGCCGCTCGGTGAAATATTAGTCGAGCTGCAGGCTGTTTACGGCGTAACGTTCAGCACCAACTGCCAAAAGTGCCTGACCGACGCATTCACCGGCGTAATCCCCTCCACCGACCTCCACGAAGCCCTCGACATAATAGAAAAGACATACCACCTGAAAGCCGCAATACAAGACAGGAATATATTTCTTAAAAACATGTTTTAAAACATATTTTTTCGTCGGTACTTTTCGGCAAAAATCTTGTCTGTACAAACAGAGTATTAATTTTTAACCCTATTCTAAATGAGCAATTCTATTAAAACAAGTTTGTTAGTTTGGTTATCCTTCGGTTTGTTGCTTGTCTGTCAGGATATAAATGCACAGACACAGGAACAATTGGTAACCATCAATGTGAAAAATGCTTCATTGAAGCAAGTGTTTAATGCAATCGAGAAACAGACGACCTATCGGTTTTCGTACCGTGACGTGGTAGTGGACAACCGTAAGGACATCAGCATCTCGATGGAGAAGGTCCCTGTCAGCGAGGTGCTCACAAAAGCGCTCGCAGGCAGAAATTTGGAGTACAGCATCGTTTCGGCGCGCTCTATTGTCATTTCCGACAAGAATCCGAAGCCGGCGAATCAAGTTCCGGTCAGTACCCAGACCCGCAAAACGGTATCAGGAAAGATAACCGATGAAACAGGCGAACCGGTAATGGGAGCCACTATTTTAGAAAAAGGCACGCAGAATAACGGCACTGCTTCCGACGCCGACGGCAACTTCACTTTGAACGTCGGCAACAACGCCACCTTAGTCGTCTCGTACATCGGTTACGCTACCAATGAGTACCTTACTAACAACCAAACCTCCGTCAACATTATCCTGTCGGAAGATTCTAAAGCGTTGGAAGAGGTTGTAGTTATAGGTTACGGTACGCAAAAGAAAGTAAACCTTGCCGGAGCAGTCGAGACCATCAACAGCAAGACGCTCGAAAGCCGTTCCACGAGCAACGCGGCTCTTGCCCTGCAAGGTATTGTTTCCAATCTTACAATTACTCCGACCAGCGGTCAGGCGAGCGATGAACCCGAATTCAATATCCGCGGCACAACGTCCATCAATGGAGGCTCGCCGTTGATATTGGTGGACGGAATCCCAACGAGCGCCGGCGACTTTGGGCGTATCAATACCGCCGATATTGACAACATTTCAGTCTTGAAGGACGCCTCGTCCGCCGCTATTTATGGCGCAAGGGCTTCTTTCGGAGTTATCCTCGTTACGACGAAGAAAGGACAGGGTGAAAAACTGACCGTCCGTTTCAACAATAACTTCAACATGAAGAAATTGACACGCCGCGTCGAAGTGGTGATGGATCCGTACGTCAATGTTTATTGGCACAACATAATGGGCAAACCATGGTATAACGAATATGCCAACGTTATGGACTATGCCAAGCAGCTGAGCGAAGACCCCTCGCTGCCGTCAATCATCGTTGACCCCGACAATCCTAATGCGTACATGTATCTCCAGATGACGGACTGGATGGACGTTCTTTACGACGATTTCTCGCCCTCGCGCAGCCATAACCTGAGCATTTCGGGCGCTAACCAGAAAGTATCATATTATCTCGGCACCGAATATTACCGTGAGGACGGCCTGATGAAAATCAACCGCGACGTGATGCAGCGCTACAATGCACGCAGCAGGGTGGAATATAAACCTGTGGACTGGCTGACTATCGGCAATAACACTAACCTTTCCTATTATAATTACAAAAAGCCTACATTGCTTAACAACACCATTCTCGGTTACATTCAGGGACTTATCAAATGGATTATACCCCCATACAATCCCGACGGCAGTTATACAAGCAACGGATTGGAGTTTGTAGCCTCGATGCTCGCAGGTGATTCAAAAACCGACAACACTAACGTAACATCGCAATTCAATGTGGACTTGGAGTTAGTTAAGAACACGCTAAATATCAAGTCCGATTTTACGGCAAGGCTTATCAACTCACGCACGGACGCTTTCCTTACCGACGCCAATTTCATTGCACGCGGAGGCCCTAATGATCCCGGGTCAATACCCGGCTGGGGCAGTTATGCCAACTCGACTACTTTGAACACCCTTTACACGCAGTTTAACCTCTACGGCAATTTCCATAAAGCTATCGGCTTGCATGACGTATCGGCGATTGCCGGCTTCAGCCAGGAATACGAACGGAGCAGCACTTTTTACGGGCAGCGTCGAGACCTTATAACGCCTTCATACACAACGGTACAGTTGGCAACCGGCGACCAGACACTGACCGAAAGCCGTTCCGCATGGGCTATCCGCAGCGGGTTCTATCGCCTTAACTATATTTATGGAAGCAAATATATTGTAGGCACAAACGGGCGCTATGACGGCACTTCGCGCTTCCCGAAAGCTAACAGGTTCGGATTGTTCCCTTCGGCTGAAATAGCTTGGATAGCTTCCGGCGAACAGTTCTTTGAGCCGTTGCAAAAGGCCGTCAACTACCTGAAGTTCCGCGTTACATACGGCTCGCTTGGCAATCAGGCTGTCGGCGATTACCCGTATATAGCAACGATGACAGCGGCAAAACAGACGGCTATTCTCGGCGGCGTACAGGACATGGGAGTCAATCCTCCCGGACTTATCTCCGCCGTATTGACATGGGAAAAAGTCTATACTCTTAACGGCGGTTTGGATGCCAATTTTTTGAACAACCGCCTCTCAACATCGCTTGATATTTACAGGCGCGACACTAAAGACATGCTCACTAAAGGCAGAACGCTTCCCAATACGCTCGGCACTTCAGAGCCGCAGATTAATGCAGCCGACCTGCGCACAAGCGGTTGGGAGTTGTCAATAGGCTGGCGCGATCGCTATATGATTAAAAGCAAACCCCTCAACCTCTCCACGCGCTTTATCCTTTATGACAGCAAGACCGTTATAACAAAGTTCGACAACCCTACTGGCAACCTGTCGGATTATTATGTAGGCCAGGAACTCGGCGAGATTTGGGGACTTACTACGCTTGGATTCTTCAAAGATCAGGCTGATATTGACAACAGCGCCGACCAGTGGGCTGTAACGTCATATCCGGGCGACCGTCCGATAGAGCCGGGCGACCTTAAATATGAAGACACCAACAATGACGGCAAAATAACACGTGGCGATTATACGCTTGAGAATCCGGGCGACTTGAAAATTATCGGCAACTCAAGCAACCGCTTTAATTACGGCCTTGATATTAACCTCGACTGGAACAATTTCGACTTGCGCGTCATGCTGCACGGCGTTGGCAAAAAAGACTGGTACCCAAGCAACGCTTCATATAAGTTCTTTGGAGCATACTACTCTCCGCGTGTGCCGGTGCTGGTATCGAACCTCGACCACTGGACGCCGGAGAATCCCGACGGCTATTTCCCCCGTATGAAATCTTATATCGCATGGGAAAGCAACAAGGAGGTACGAATCCCCCAGACGCGCTACCTGCAAAATGCGGCTTATATGCGAATGAAGAACATAACGTTCGGTTATACGTTGCCGTCGAAACTGCTGTCGGGCGTCAAGATGCAGGCCGTAAGGCTTTATTTAAGCGGGGAAAACCTTTTTGAGATAACAAAACTGCAGAAATATTTCGACCCCGAAGCGCTCAACCAGACTACTTATCCTTTTATGAGAACATATTCCGTTGGATTAAACATAACACTGTAACATTATGAAAAAGAATATTTTATTAATAGCTCTCATTATAGCTACCGGCTGTAATGATGATTTTATGGAACGTTATCCCGAAACGAGCATTTCGCCAGAGGCTTTCTTCAAAACAGTTAAAGACCTCGAACTTTATACAAATACGTATTATAGTTTTAGTACGCCTTCGCATTTCGACTATACAAGCGACAACATCATGGCTTATGCCGAAAGTCATTCCCACAACGACCTCGTCCGCGGCAATATTACTCCCGAAACGGCAACAGGCTGGGACAGGACGACATGGGGCAACCTCAGGAAATACAACATCCTGCTTGCCAACTGCTCGCAAACTACAGGCGAGGCGGCTTCGATCAACCATTATGTCGGTATGACCCGTATGATGCGGGCTGCATGGTATTATGACATGGTGAAACTTTACAGCGATGTGCCATGGTATTCGACTCCGCTTACCGACAAGGACGACGACCTTCTTTTCAAGACGCAAGACCCGCGTACGGTGGTTGTGGATTCAATCCTCGCAGACCTGCAGTTTGCGATAGACAACATGTCGTCGGACATCGGCAACCGTACACGTTTTAACCGCTTTTACGCTGCGGCCATGATGGCGCGTATATGCCTGCATGAAGGGACTTTCCGCAAGTATCATTCGGAACTCAACTTGCAGTCCACCGCCAATTCATTCCTCCAAAGAGCAGTTGCGGCGGCGGAAATTGTGATGAACTCAGGCAATTATGCGATAGACTTGACCGGCGGACCGGACAGGGCTTACCGCCAACTGTTCATCACTTATGACCTGTCAAGCTCGAAAGAGATGATTCTTTTCAAAGATTATGACAGGACGCTTCGTGTGGCGCACAGCGGATACAACAGCGGGTATTATACTTTCGATTGGGCTTTTGCTTATAGTCGCAGTTTGATGGAATCTTATTCGTACATCACTCCGGAAGGCAAGGCAGTGCCGTTCAGTACGGTTGAAGGATACGAGAAGAAACATTTTACCGAAGTGTTCGCTAACCGCGACCCGCGTTTCAGCCAAACATTCAGGTATCCGGAATATATAGCTCCGAGCAATACCCTTCCTTGGCGGCCGCGCCTCCAGCACGGCGGTTATACTAACATCAAATGGATGCCGGAAACGGGCGATGAATACTTGCTTACGGCGCAATATACCGACGTGCCGGTATTCCGTTTCGCCGAAGTACTGCTTATCTACGCCGAAGCGAAAGCCGAACTCGGTACTATTTCGCAGAACGACATTGATATCAGTATCAATAAAATACACGAAAGGGTTAACCTGCCGCGCACTGTGATAGGTGAAATAGTTGAAGACGCTACCCTCAAAGCGCAGTTCCCCGATATTTCCGATTATTTACTGTTGGAAATACGCAGGGAACGCCGTATTGAACTTGTAAGCGAGGGCTTCCGGTGGGACGACCTTATCCGGTGGAATGCCGGTCATCTTATTGAGAAAGTGCAGGAAGGAATATACGTTGACGGTTTCGGGGTCTTTGACATGAACGGGGACGGCATTCCCGAAATGGGTCTCTTTGAAAGCGAAGCGACTAACACCATCCCAGCCGCCGAGAGAAGTGCGTATTCTTTCTATTATCTGAAAAATGCGGACGGCTCGCTGACAAACATCACACTTACAAACGGGACATCGGGCTATATAGTAGCAAACGGCGAACTGCGCAACCGCAGTTTCATACAGCCCAAATACTATTACTGGCCAATCCCCCAAACCCAACTCGTAATAAACCCCAACCTAAAACAGACAGTTTACTGGTAATCGGCATGATTGTTGTGTATTTTTAAGAGCAATACCTTCGCGCTTCCTGTGGCGTGAAGGTGTTGCTGTTTTAATTACAACTAAATAAAAAATTTGCACAATGTTGAGAGAATAAACTACTCCAAAGTTTGTATAATCTGCGAAAAATTATTATTTTTGCAACCGTTTACGGAACTTGATTTTTATTAATATGAAGAGATTTTTTACGTTATTCGTTATTCTTTTGGGGATTGTTACGAGCAGGATGGACGCGCAGGATGGGGCTGCGACTTTGAAGGTTTTCCAACTCAATACATGGATTAACGGTAGCCGTGTTGAAGGCGGGAAAGAAGGGTTGATTGCCATAATCGAGCAACTGAAGCCCGATGTTGTGCTGCTGTGCGAGCTGGCGTCAAACGAAACGACGCTTGCCGGTGATCTCCGGAAAGAACTTGAAGCTAAGGGGCAAAAATGGTATATAGACGGGCTTCAGAAAGGATGCGGAATACTGTCTAAATATGAATTGACGGACATCTATGCTGATACGGCGCTTAAGAGCAGGCCGTTTGTTAAGGCGCATATTGTTGTGAACGGCAATAAAATAGCAATTTACTCGGCTCACCTTGACCACAGGTTTTATGCACCATACCTGTCGCGCGGTTACAGCGGCTCGAAATGGGGTGAGAAAATAACGCCGGTTACCGACTCAAACCTGATACTTGAAGATAACAGAAAATCCACACGCAACGAAGGCATTGACGCCTTTATTGCAGATGCGACGGAAGAGATCCGAAACGGTAATGCGGTCATCCTTGGCGGCGATTTCAACGAACCTTCGCATCTTGACTGGCAATCCGACACAAAAAACACGTTCGGTAGAAATGGTGTTGTAGTAAACTGGGAGGTGTCAATCAAACTGCAAAAAGCCGGTTACGTGGACGCTTACAGGCGCATGTATCCTAATCCCATTACCCATCCGGCGATTACATGGCCGGCAGGCAATACGTCAGCCAAACTGCAAAGCCTTTTCTTCTGTCCCGAAGCAGACGAGAGGGACCGCATAGATTTTATCTATTATTACGATACAAAGGGAATTGAGTTGGAAAGCATCGCTGTCGTAGGCCCTGCCGCTTCGGTTGAAAAAGGACAAATCGTCTCTGACACGTCATTCAAAGATAACATCATAACCCCGCAAGCCGTTTGGTTAAGCGACCATAAAGGCAACCTTGCCGTATTCAAACTAAATAAATAATATAAAATGAAACAAAATCTATTTTTATTCTTGATTTTACCGTTTGTGGCGTTCGGACAGAAAACGCCCGATTACAAAAACTCCAAGCTGCCAGTGGAGCAGCGAGTTGAAATCTTAATCAGTCTGATGACACTGGAAGAAAAAGTGTCCCAACTACAGGCTCAATTGCTGTTTCCCGACCAGTACGACAAACGAAATTTTGAAGTTGGTCATTACCGTAATGTGGCGCATTTCATGCATCGCGGGTTGGCTAATGCTGCAAG
>JAISTJ010000078.1 GCA_031272655.1 Tannerella sp. | reverse complement strand
TTCTTCATCTCGACGCAATCGAAATCTTTCTTTTTATTGTTCATCGTTTCCATATATCGTCAGAGCATGGCGGCTTCATACCGTGTTTTACTCGGTCGTCGGTGCCACAGCGCGTTATCTTTCAATTTTTCGTCAAGGTAAACCCGCAACTCGGGATAGCTCATATCCTTCGTCTCGGCGTATATCTTTGCCTGAATTGCGTTCTTCATTTCGACGCAATCAAAATCTTTCTTCTTACTGTTCGTTTCCATATATCATCAAATCTTTTGGGTTTCTAATTTCAATTATAGGGTATCCATGCTTGATATTGACGCCGTTGTACCCTCTAATCCGTGTCAAATTTACGATATGCCTGAAATTCCAACTTGCCAAGACGTCCACCCTGAAAAAAGTAGCCGCAGCAATATGGCGACAGTCATCAAGGCTTGTATGTCCGACAACGCCTTCGGCGATATATTGATTAGCAAGTTCTTTCACCTCGTCTGTTATAGATACACGTTCCAGACAATCATCGTCATAGTCATTTAACAGATTCTTAACTCTTTCGGGTGCATTCTCAAGTTCTGTAAACAACAAATCGGACACGACAAAGACCACCTCGCCGTTCTTCAGTCGCTCGAAGAGGGCTTGGGTTGGCTCGGCGAACTCGCTGTCGAAGTAGCCGCCGACTACCGAGGTGTCTATGTATATCCGTTGCTTCATCTGCCAAATCCTTGAAAAGGTTGAACTTCCAAAACGCAAAAGTAGGAAAAGTTTTTGAAAGTTAAGCGGTTTTTTTGAAAAATTTTTGTAAAAAAATTTGCAGAGACTTTGAATTGATTGAACTATTCTGAATTGATGCGGGATGTCTTGGTGTACTGGGGATTGCTTCGTTCCTCGCTTCTTCTTTTTCGCTTGCGGAAAAATGACGGGACTGCGTCCCGATTTAGTTCTGGATTGCTTCGCTGCGCTCGCAATGACGGTTTTTGTCTGTTTTAATTCTGGATTGCTTCGCTGCGCTCGCAATGACGGGACTGCGTCCCGACTCAAACCTCAAACCTCAAGTCTCCCAACACTCTGGTAAATAACATCATTGAGATGCGTGTTGGCGTCTTCGAGAATCAGGAGGCGGGCGTCGGGCTTCATTGCTATATTGTGCCATACGCCGGCCGGAATGTTGTAAATAACCCCCTTCTCTAAAAGCTTGGTATTCAGCTTGATAATCTTATCACCGTCAAGTTCGGCGGCGATAAGTGTGGCCATGCCTTCAAGCAACACAAACACCTCGTCGGTATTGACGTGCTTTTCGAGTTTATCCATAGCCGTATATGCCTGTGAGTCAGCGTAATTAAGCAGCGCTGCCTGCCATTTCGGAGTAATCAGGCATGGCTTATAGCCTGCTTCCGTATAAACAAATTCTTCAATCAACTGTCTCATATTTATTTCGTTAAGTTGTTAATAATCAATTGGTAAACTTCCTCTTTTTTATTTCCGAGACGTTCATTAATTTTGTTCTCGTTTGCGCGGTATTCAGCGGCTTTGGACGGGTTGTTGAGTTTGTCGCAGCAGAGGGCGGATAAAAAGTCTTCGGCGCGGCAATCAATATCTTCGTCGTAAGGCTTGCCTGCGCCGAGGTTCTCGCGCCACTCGCGAGCTTTACCTGTTTGCATCAGCGCTTGTTTGTATTGCCCTTTGCGGAAGCTTTCGAGAGCCTGATAAAGCCACGCCTTGCGCCAAAGATCGTGCCCTTCGGCGCTTCCCTCGCCGGGGAGTACAGTCATTCCGGCAAGCAAATCGGCGCACTTGCGGTATTGACCGGTATAAAGTAACGATGAAGCATATTTCATGCTAATGACGTCATAATCAGGGTATTTTGAGCTATATTTTTTTGCCGTTTCAAGCATCTTTTCGTATTGGGCAGCCTGTTCGTAATAATTGCTGAGCGCAAGTCCGGCCCGCCACGTCTGACCGAGCTTTTCGGCTTGAAGCAGGTCGGCAAGCTTATCCTCGCCATTCAGGAATGAAGCGCGGGTGAGGTAAAACGCATAATCGTCGGGCTGGTTTCCGCACTGTATCAGCAACTTTTGCGCTTTGTCGGTGTTATTCAGGGATGCGTTGAGGATTGCAAGGTAGTATTTCAGTTGCCATGCAGGTGATTGATTTACAGCCCATTCCAAAGCGGGAAGCGTTTCCGTACGCGATGGTAAAACCAAATGTGTCGGCAAGGTTTCGGCTGTTGAGAGGAGCTGCTTCGCTTCGGCCTCTTTCCCCTGAAAATGAAGCAGATACGCGGCGCGGATGAGAGCTATTGGGGATTTGTTTTCGGCATAGCGAAAGGTTTTGCCGGTAACAGGATTGCTTTGTTCGCTGCAATGAAGGGACAGCGTCAGCACTTTAATCGCCTCATCTGTGCAACCCGCGCTTTCGTACCAATCGGCCGTTTCAATCAGCGTTTGATATGGTAACTCATTACGTATCAGGCTGATAAACCCTACGGTATCACCTGAAAGAAGACTTTTTTCAAAACGGGCAGTATGAAACAGCGGGTACTCTTTTTCTATCAAGCCGTAAATTTTTTCGGCGTCATCTTTGCGTCCTGTTTTTCTGAAAATCAGCATTTTAAGCAGCAGTGCATCGAGGTTGCCGCTGTCCTGCGAAAGCGCTTTTTCGGCGTATGCGAGCGTCTGTCTCCATTGCTGTTTCTTTGCGTACTCTTTGGCTATCAGGATATTAGCTGCTGTCCGGTAAGAAGCTGTCAGGGCAGCAATCGAAAAGCCGTCCATTGCATCGGTATTATTTCCTAAATTGCTGTTAATCAGACCATAAATAATATTTCCCTCCGGATCGTAAGTATTGACGGACAGGATAGTCTGCGCAAGATTCAAAGCCTTGTCGTACCATCCGCGCCGGTAGTAAATTGTTGCCAAATTCCGCAAAGCCGGTATCGCGTAAGGCTCCAAAGCAAGCGATTTTTGAAGCAGCGAATCGGCCTCGGCGAGGTTGTTCATATAAAACGCCTGTTGCCCTTGCAGATACAAGCCGTAAGCCGAGTTGTGATCGAAATCGGCGGGCGGCGTAACAGGCCTGGACAAGCGATTGTCGGTTGGTGCGTCGGAGTAAACTAACTTATAATCACCTAAAACAACCTGAATCTCAGCAGTTGCCGGTATAGGGCTGACAACTTCTTTCCATATCTGTAAAACATTGATATTCAGGTGTTTACTAAATATCACTTTTCCATCGGCTTTAACAATTATTTCGTCGTCTATCTTTTGCACCGGACAGAAGGAAATCGTACATTTATCGCCGTCTCTGACCACATTCAGCGCACCATATTCGTTAGCTTTCGCCACGCCGCCCGTTTCTTTGAACGGATACCAGTATTCCGTCCAGTGGTCGGTTGCATACGGCTCGAAAGAAAATTGCTTGAAAGGTGTTACATTGCTTTCCGCAGCAGCCTGATTATAAAGCCTTCCCGATTGCAGCTCCACATACTGGCCGTCAGTATCGGTGAGCAGATCTTCCCAAATCATCCCTTGCCTCGACAGCCCCCAAATCCAAATCTTCATTCCCGGCTTCTCGTCATAAGGCGAATGATGAACGGAACCGAATTGATTATCAGGATAATAAGCAGCGAAAAAGTCATTATAATTGCCGAGTACATGATAGGATTTATATGGGCCGAAATTATTGTTGGCATACTTGGAAATGTCGCGTCCGGCCTCGTTTATCGGGAATTTATGCGGGTCGCCGCCATGACCGATATAATATTGACCGGGGAAAAACAGTTCAAGGTCGTCGGTAGCGGGGTAGGCGGCTGTCATCCAATGGTAATAGGGGCGGGTCAGGGGCGTCGGGTTGTACCATGTAGAGCGGGTTGTGAAGTAGGCTTTGTCGGGTTGCAGGTTCACTTCCACCTGCCACCATGTACGGGTTATCAACTCTGTTGATGCGATGAAGCAACTGACGCTGCCGTCGGGATTATTGCGGGTGAAATAATCAACCGGCGAAGATGTTGTCGGCGAGTGCCCAATGACGCCGAAATTCATCTCCAGACCGCCCGATGTCCACGGTCCGCGCATCGCTACAAGGCGGAACTTGGCGGCATGGTTGTAGTAAAGAAACGGCAAACCGATGCTTTTCTCAGTCGCACCCCAAATCTTGCCTCCTACCGAAGGCAGCAAGGTTACTTTAATGTACTCATTTTCAAGCACTACAGCATTCCATTCTTCTTCCTTCCCTTTTGCGGTGTATTTATCGTAGGTGAAATACGGATAAATAGCGCTTGCAGGCTGCGCTACGGGGTTTGGGTCGCTGTATGGATAAGTCATCAACTTGACGGTTTCCTCCCTGAGTGAAGCAGAATTTTGTCCTAATACATTGAAACTTAATGCAATAGCTGTTAAAATGCCGAAAATCTTATACATTAGTGTATATGTTTTTACCCCTAAAAGGGTTATAAAGTGCAGGAGATGGTGTATTTGCCGCTTTGCAGGGTCAGCTGATGGGTAGAGGGGATGTCAAGATGGGAACCGTTGATGTTGCAGCTTGTAACATTTTCCTTTAACGGCAGTGAAGCTGTGCATCCGACAGGTACTAACACATTGATAGTGAGATTGTTGTCGTCAAGAGACCAGTCCACCGCCACTGTGCCGTAAGGTGTTTCTTTGGTCGTTTTAGCCCATGTGATGCCCGCCGGAATCTGCGGTTGGATAAGGATTTTACGGTATCCGGCAGCCGATTCAAGCGGACGGATGCCGCCGATAGCCTGATAAAACCACGAGCCTATGCCGTTGTAGCAGTTGTGTATATGGCTGCGTTCGCCGTTCCAGTGTTCCCAAGTAGCAGTTGCGCCATTGTCCACCATGTATAGATAGCCGGGGTAATCCCTCTTTTTCAGCATGTTATACATGAAGTCGGGTCTGTTTGCCTTGATTACCCATTCGGTTAAGACCGGAATTCCGACAAGACCGGTTGCAAGATGACCATTAAAACGTTCGGCAGTAATATCATACAGTGATTTTTCCAACGGTGCAATGATATCCGCAGGTGTAGCGCCTGTTA
>JAISTJ010000052.1 GCA_031272655.1 Tannerella sp. | reverse complement strand
AGGTAGAGATGCGCCCATCCGTCGCGTTCGCTCCAGTGTATCAACTCTTTGCCGTCGTCGGTAACGGCAAGCGGGCGGGTCTCGATGTAGGTGTTAAGTTCCTCGTTGATAACGGTTTTGAGCGAATCGTCACCGACGGTATATGTGCAGACGTCAACCTTTTTGAGGTCGCGGCTATAGCGCGTCAGATAGAATTTTTTGTCGTCGCCGAGCCACGTTGTCGGGTCGGTCATCTTCTCGCGGGGCTTGAACGCTATTCTGAGCGTCTGATTCTTGTATTTTTCGACGTTTATCTCCTTTCGGCTGTGGTCCTGCATGTCGAACAGGTAGAGATGAACGTTGGGCGCTCCCGGCTCTCCGGGCATCTGGTAACGGTACGATTCGAGCACCGGTCGTGGTTTGGCGGTGGAATGGATGACCCACAGGAAGTTAAGCGGGCGTTCGTCGTCAAGCTGCGTGGCGAAATAGCGACCGTCGGGCGACCAGCTGCCGTAAACGAACTTGCGCTTGTGGTCAAGAAGCGTGTCGGTGCTGAGCCGGAACTGCGGCATCCCGTAGCCGAAATCTTCCACCCCGTCGGTTGTAAGTTGTATCTCGTTGACAGTCTTGTCGTTGGGATTTTTAAGAACCTTTTCGTAGTCGGCGTATGTCATGCACCAAAGGTTCAGGTCTTTGGCATAGATTACGTAATTCTTTGAAGGCGAGACACTTCCCCATCGCGGCGGAAAGGCATCGGGCTTGTCCGCGACGGTCAGTTTGCGTGTTATGAAGTCGTATTTGAAGTTCATCATCGGGGCTTTGACGTTTGGTTTTATCGTCGTTGATTCTTTCGGGACGGAAAAAGAGAATGTCTTGTCGTCATCTTCGAGTTTAAGCCCCCGTATGGGCAACTGTTGCGCCGTGAAGGGCGATTTGGTTATCTCGCTTATCTGCGAGGCAAGCTCGTCGAGGTCAAAAAGCGGTTGCTTCCTGCCCTGTTCTGGGTCAACGACATACCATTTCACGCCTTCCGAAGTCTTGTATTCATACCAAAACTTGGGGCTGTTATTGAAATAGTTAGGTCTCAAAACATAACTAAAAAGCAGATGTTCGGCGTTATGCGGCGCCCATCTTCTTGCCTGCTCATACTCCGGCAATGTCTCCTGAGCAAAAACTGCCTGCAGCAGTCCGCCTATCAGGATAAAAAATAATACTTTTTTCATTTTTATTTTTGATATTTCTGGTGATATTTCGTCGTTTCGTCATTGCGAACTTCCCTTCTTCGTCATTGCGCCCCCCTCTCCTCGTCATTGCGAACGCATGTGAAGCAATCCAGTCAATTAGACCATTTATACATATTTTTCTGGATTGCTTCGTTCCTCGCAATGACGTGGTGTCTGAGCATCTGGATTGCTTCGTTCCTCGCAATGACGGGACTGCGTCCCGTAAAGGGATGCATCTATAATGTGTATCTAAGTAAGAACTTTAATAAAATCAGAAATTGTAATAACATTAATTTTCGGGAAATCAATCTCTTTCAAAATATTGAAATGCTTGTCGTTTGATACAATGTACGTAGCTTGAGCTGCAAAAGCACAATCTATGAACTTATTATCGTCAGGATCGCTCGTTATCAGATGCAAATGATACTGAGGATCAATAAAAAACGAGTTTTCATTTTTTATAATTGTATTCAAGACAGCATTCAAGACGACAGCATTTGTTTTCCTCCCGATAATCTCAGCGTATTCGGATAGAATTTCATTTGAAATACAAAGAGTTAGATCTCCATACAGATAAGCAGCCCATATAGCATGAAAAGGGCTTGTTGCAGGCAAAGAGGCAAGCAGACAATTGGTGTCAAGCACTATCCGTTGCATAAAGATATGGTGTTCGGAGGTGCTCTTTCAATATTGCTTCGATTTCTTTTTGGTCGAAGCGTCCTTGAGACTGAAGATTTGCCATCTCTTCGTCTATTTGTCTTGCATAAGCATCCATTTCTTCATACTTGTATTGAGACCTGTATGCAACTGCCGGTTCTGATGCTACTATCGGCTTGACCTTATGAAACTTGTATTTCCTGACGTTCATATTCTGCATTATTTTTCCGCAAAGATAGTGATTGTTACTGTTTTTGCAAAAAAATTACAGTTTTTTTTGTTTCCGGATTGCTTCGTCCCGATGCAAGAACAAAAACCACCTCAGTAGCAGTTTGTTGCAGCGGTTGAACTGCTACTGAGGTAGTTTTGTTTTTAGAATGAGCAAGGGGCGTTTATTGACCGCTGAACGGGTTTTGGTCTGCCTGTGTGATGCCCGGGTTGAGTTGCAGCTCACGGTCGGGTATCTGGAAAATCATGCGATAATCATTGGAAGGCAAACCGTTGCCATCTTCGAGCGCCGGCAAATTGACTATACCGGGGATAAAATGGTCTCCGCGCCGTATCATCGGTTTCTGCAGACGTAACAAGTCGAGCAGTCCGCTGAAGCCTTCGCCCATCAACTCCTTGCGGCGTTCGATATAGATAGCCTCAAGCAAGGCGTTCTTGTCGGTAGTCGTCGTTTTGTTTGTTACGTGGCGGGCTTCCTGTAGTTTGTTGAGGGAAGCGAGGGCGTCGCCGGTATTGCCGAGATTAGCCTGACATTCCGCTTTGATAAGCAGCATTTCAGCTCCGCGCATGAGGCAGTAGTCGCCGCGGCTGTTGCCGGCGCCGTCTCCCGGATCATACCACTTAGCATATACCCAGTTAGTTGCAAATTCGGGGTCGTCGCTGCGCAGCCAGAACAGGTAACGGTCTTCGGTCTCTTCAAACAGTTCAACATATTTGTCGTTGGCAAAGAAGTTCTGGAAATTGTAGCAACGGTCGCCTGCCTGTTCGCCAAGCGGATAGTTGTACCACATACCATACTGGCCGGCTGCCCCGATGCTGTTTGTGCTTGTCTGCGGGAAGCCCCAGACTGTTTCAGCAAAAGAGAGGCTAAGAGACCATGTCTGCCATTCCTCTTTTGTCATCAATGTGCCGTAGGTGGCAAGCACATTGTCGGCTTCTGCTTGGGCCTCAGAATATTTCTGCATAACAAGATAAACGCGAGCTAACATGCCACTAACTACCTTACTGTCAAGGTGATACTTCTCACTGCGGGAGAAACTTGAAAGCAGCGATTTAGCTGAAGTCAGGTCACTAACTATCTGGGTATAAACCTCTTGAACGGTAGCGCGGGGCAGTGTATAATCGCCGTCATCGGGCGCTTTCAGGCGCAAAGGCACACCAAGCTTGTTCTGTGCTATCACATAAGTTTGTTGATAGTATTGGATAAGCATAAAGTAGCAGTAACCGCGCATGGCGAGGGACTGACCCAACAGTTGGTCTTTATCGGTCTGTGTGCCTGATGCTTCTTCTACTGCATTAATTATCAGGTTTGCCGAGTTGATGATGTTGTACATGACAGTCCATGGGCAATCGGTGTCGCCGGCTGACGAGGTAGCCTCCTGCAGATACTGGTAGGCAGTGTATTGTTCGCCTCCCATTCGGTTCTGGCAAATCACATCAGTACCTCTCATCATATCAATGAATGCAAGGCCGGTTATTCCGTGAAATATACCGCGAAAATCGCTTGAGACAGTCATAAAATAGAACTTCCGGTAGTTGGCTACAAGCACCTTTTTCAGGTTTGACGTAGAGGAAAGTATCTCAGTATCTTCCAATGCGGTAGATGAACCGGTACTCAGATATTCTTCGCAACTGCTGCAAATAACTATAGCGCAAGCAGTTAATATACTGTATTTTATTTTTCGTATCATATTTATTAAATATTTAAATTGTTAAACAATATCAGAAAGTAATCTGAAGTCCGCAACTGACTTGCTTTGAAGCGCCAAGTTCGCTGTTCCCGTTATTTCCGTCATAAGCTTCACCGCTTGCCTGCAGTTCGGGGTCGGTGCCGCGACGGGCGGCAGCTCCCCAAGTAGCAAGGTTCACTCCGGTAGCATAAATACGAAGGCTTTGGATACCGACTTTTCTTGTCAAAGAAGACGGAAGTGTGTATCCCAACATTACATTACGCAAGCGTAAAAAGTCGTTCTTTAAAACAAACTCATCCGAATATTGGCGGGTCTGGATATATCCGCCGCCGTTTTCCGTCCTGAGGCGCGGGTAGTTGGCTATGTCGCCGGGTTTTTGCCATCTGCCTTTTACGAACTCCTCAACAAGGCTCCAGCTACGGCGCATGGTGCGTGATTCAACATACATGTGGTCGCCGCTGTAAGAACCGAGTGAATAGTAGAACATGAACGAGAAGTCTATTCCCTTGAAATTAAGCGAATTGGTTACCGAGCCGAAATGTTTCGGTACAGCAGAGCCGATTACGTCAAACTGCGAAACGGAGCTGACCTCGGCGTATGAAGTAGTCTTTTCGCGGCCGGTTACGTTGCCGTTGGCGTCGAAAATTTTCTTCCACCACATAGTGTTACCTGTTTCGGGGTCAATACCTGCGTAACGGGGAGCTATGAAGTCATATCTCGTGCCGCCTTCACGCATCATATACTGTGCGTAAGAGCCTGAATAAGTGTAGTCCCCGTCCGGTAGTGATGTGATCTCGTTTTTCAAATAAGTCCAGTTGGCGTCTATTGTCCATGACAGGTCTTTTGTGCGTACAGGCGTGTATTGAAGAGTAACTTCAAGACCCCTGTTTTCAATGTCGCCGAGATTGGTGTTGTATCCGGTTGCATTACCGGTTTGACCCGAAATAGGCAGGTCGCGGTAGTACAGCAGGTCTTTGGAACCGCGGTTGAAGTACTCGATTGTTCCGTTCAGTTTGTTGAACAGTGTAAAATCAAGACCGATGTTAGACTGAACGTTCTTTTCCCATTGCAGGCTCGGTGTCGGCAAAGTTGAAAGCTGCACACCGGAAATATTATACAGGTTATATGGCGCAAAAGTCCCTTGATAAGCATAATAACTGATTTTGTCATTACCTGTTGTTCCGTAACTTGCTCGTAGGCTAAGGTTGTTGATCCACTCAATGCTTTTGATGAACTCTTCATGAGAAATACGCCAAGAAGCGCCTGCCGAGAAGAAGTTTCCCCAACGTGCGTCAGGATGGAAGCGCGAGGATCCGTCGCGACGGTAACTGCCTGATAGATAGTATTTATCATTGAAATTGTACTCGGCGCGACCGAAAAAAGACACTAACCGATATTCATCCCTATAGGACGAGAGTGAATAGTTTTCGCCTGAAGCGCTGCTCAGTTCATACCTGTTTGCGGACATGATTCCATCGCGGTAGCCGTAAAAATATTCATATCCGTAAGCATACATTTCCTGACCGAGAAGAAGATTGATGTTGTGCACATCTGCAAAAGTTTTCTGATAAGTCAGGAGGTTGTTCCATGTTGTAGCTGTTTTACGAGTTGTCGACTTGGCTGCGGAACCGCCTCCAGGGATAATTGTAGTACCCCAACCGTCGGTATTGCTCTGCTGGTATCCGTGTATAGCCGAACCGTAATAGTTATTTTTATAACTCTGATTATCAACGCTTACATTGCTGCGGTATTTCAGTCCGGGCATAATATCTATTTCAAGGAATGCACGTCCTGCTATAACATCGCGATAAGAGGTTGAGAAAGAGAGGCTTTGCGGATTATCGCTGTCGCTTGCAATACTTTCAGCCAATGCGTTCCACCAAGCCCAGTCTTTACGATGGTATCCCCAGTCGTACATCCTGTCGCCGGTCTTTTCGTTATAAACCCAGTCGGTATTGTCGTTATTACGCAGGTACGGCGAGGCATAAGGCGGCATGTTACGCATGAAGCGTGTAGCGACGCCCGGATCGTTCTCGCGCGTGTGCGCGTACGATAAATTTACTCCTGTTGATATGTATTTGTTTATTTTGTTAGAGACATTCGCTCGCAAAGTGTAACGGTTGAACTGCTGGCCTACCGCCATACCTTTGTCATCAAGGAATGAACCGGAATAGAGGTAATTCATAGTGTTATCCTGATTTATACCGCTGACAGTAGCCGTATATTCCTGACGCAGTCTTTTCTGCAAATACAAACCTTCCCAGTCCGAATCGGACTTGTCCCAGAGATATTGTATATCCGTCCTTAACTTGCCGTCAAGTCCTACGGGCTTGTCGCTGTTGTAAGGATGAACGTACGAAGTCTGGCCGGCAGAGTTGGTGTGAGCCGTGATAAGGTACGGTATCACATTGTCGGTGGCATACTGGCGGGCTTCGGTGTCGGATTTCCCAAGCACATAAAACTGGTCGTTGTAGAGCGCTTCCCACTGATATTCGTAGAAAGTCCCGGCGTCCATAATTTTCGGGAACTTAACGGCAAGATCGGAATAACCCCAGCTTGTATTGACCGATACGGTCGGCTTGGTTGATTTGCCGTTCTTAGTGGTGATCATAATAACGCCGTTAGCAGCGCGGGATCCGTACATTGAACTTGCGGCAGCGTCTTTGAGGACGGAAATTGACTCAATGTCGGCGCTCGAAAACGAGTTAAGGCTTCCGTCATAAGGCACACCGTCAACAACATAGAGCGGCGATGTTGAGGCCTGAATAGAGCCGACGCCACGGATAGTGATGATCGGATCTTTGGTAGGGTTACCCTGGTTGTTGACAACCGAAACGCCGGCGCTCAACCCTTGCAGCGAAGCGGCTGCATTGGCGGCGGGCGTCTTTAGGATCTTCTCGGCATTGACCTGTACCGCCGACCCGGTGAAGGTGGACTTTTTCGTCGTACCGTAAGCTACGACCACAACTTCGTCCACGTTTACAACTCCGCTCTTGAGCTGTACGTTGATGATGGCTCGCCCGTTAACGGGTTCTTCGATGTCGTCGTAGCCGATGTAATGGAACTCGAGAATCGCGTTCCTGCTTGCAGAGATGGTGTAGAGGCCATCCTCGTTAGTAGCCGTACCGGTAGTGGTACCTTTTACTAAGACTGTGGCGCCTGCAACAGGTTCGCCCGTCTCATCAGTTACTTTGCCCGTAACGTTAATAGTCTGGGAATGAGCTATTTGCCCCCCCCCCCATAGCAAAGTAACAACCAATAAAGTAAACAATCTTTTTGTCATACGCATTAAAATTTTGATGTTAAAAAATATAATAAAAATGTTAATTGTATAATTTTCACTCTCGAATTATCACTCTCATTCGGTAGCGATATTCTAATTATCGGCTGCAAAATTAATCATAATTTTTTTATCTCCAAATTTTTTTTCGCATTTTGTGCATTTTTTTTGAAAAAAAATTTCAGAATGTCTTTTAACAAAAATCTAACTAATTGTTACACATTGTTATAACTCATTATCTTTGGTTGAAAATTTTTTTGCACGAAAAGAAAAAAACGCAAAATATCTTAGAGATTAATAAAATAATAGCTATCTTTACATCGTCAAACAGCTTAGTTTATCTATATAATATATTGATTATGACAGAAATATTATTAAAGAGCAACATCAATACACAACAGTTGAACTCGCTTATATGGTTTCTCCGGTCATGGAATATAGAAGCCGAAGTGAAGTCGTCTCAGGTACGAAGGCGAGACGCCGAAGACCCTTTTGCCGAAGTACGTGGTATTTGGGCAAACCGCGACTATAACCTCAAAGAAGTCCGCAAACAAACTTACAAAAGACGCACAAAAACTTACGACAATGCTGTTGTGTGATACAAACATACTTATAGAAGTATTCAGAGGCAACGCCTTGATAGAAACAGAATTGCGCAGTATCGGTATAGACAACATCGCAGTATCGGATATTACACGGGCGGAGTTGTTTTACGGTGCGCTCAATAAGGGTGAATTGCATACTATACGTAAGTATTTGAACAGATTCCCGACCTTGCATATCTCTGATGAAATTTCAGAAATTGCCGTTGATTTGGTCGAGCAGTTCTGCTTATTCCACAAGTTAGACATAAATGATGCTCAGATAGCAGCGACAGCCATCTACCACAATTTTAATCTATATGCCCTCAATATCAAGGATTTTGCGTTTATCCCAAATCTTCAACTGCATATTCCTTGAAAGTCAGTACAGCATTCCGGAAAAAATCAGCAAAACTGCTATAACCGAGATTTTTTTTGTAATTTTGCACCCATCAAGCTAACATGTATCAATTAAAAATAAATTATTATGCAAACGATTGACAATTACAATTTTGCCTCAAAGAAGGCGTTTGTTCGGGTGGACTTTAACGTGCCTCTCGACGAGAATTTCAACATTACCGACGACACCCGCATACGTGCGGCGCTACCCACTCTGAAAAAGATTCTGAGCGACGGCGGCAGCGTCATTATCGGCTCGCATCTCGGTCGTCCTAAGGGTGTTACCGACAAGTATTCACTTCGCCACATACTGGGACATGTTTCCGAATTGTTGGGAGTTGACGTACAGTTTGCTGACGACTGCGTTGGCGAATCGGCCAAGATTAAGGCTGCCGCACTTCAGCCCGGCGAGGCGCTTCTGCTTGAAAATCTCCGTTTTTATGCCGAAGAAGAAGGTAAACCGCGAGGACTTGCAGACGATGCTTCCGACGAAGAAAAAGCAGCTGCCAAGAAAGCAGTAAAAGAAAGCCAGAAAACATTCACCAAAACACTTGCCTCGTATGCCGACGCTTATGTGAACGACGCTTTTGGCACGGCACACCGTGCACATGCCTCAACAGCGCTCATTGCAGCTTACTTCGACACCAACGACAAGATGTTCGGCTACCTGATGGAAAAAGAAGTGAAAGCAGTTGAAAAAATCCTCAACGACATCAATCGTCCGTTTACCGCCATCATGGGAGGTTCGAAGGTTTCTTCCAAAATTGACATCATCGAAAATCTGTTGAATAAGGTTGATAACCTGATAATTACAGGCGGCATGACTTATACTTTTACAAAAGCGCAGGGCGGAACGATAGGTAATTCCATTTGTGAAGACGACAAGTTAGATCTGGCGCTTGACATCCTCGCAAAAGCGAAGGAGAAAGGTGTAAACCTCGTTCTCGCCGTTGACGCCAAAATAGCTGATAGCTTCAGCAACGATGCAAAGACAGATTTTGCCGCAGTGAATGCTATTCCTGATGGTTGGGAAGGCTTGGATATAGGTCCGAAAACGGAAGCTATCTATGCAGACGTCATAAAAAGCTCAAAAACAATACTTTGGAACGGGCCAACGGGAGTTTTTGAGTTTGAAAACTTTACTCATGGCTCACGCTCGGTTGCGGAAGCCATCGTTGAAGCTACTAAAAACGGCGCATATTCGCTTGTCGGAGGCGGTGATTCTGTCGCATGCGTCAATAAGTTCGGTCTTGCAGACGGCGTTTCATACGTATCTACAGGCGGCGGAGCTTTACTCGAAGCTATTGAAGGAAAAATTCTTCCCGGCATCGAAGCGATAAGAGGTTATTGATAGTTTTGTTACCCCCGCGCCGCTGTACTATAAGTTAAAAAAACATAAATAGCTGATGTACGTGTACATTATTGAAAAATATTTATGATCTTTGCAGCCGGAATGAAAAGGATTTGTACATATACGGCTGTCTTTTTCCTCGCTGCAACCTTGTTGTACGGCGGGGCGGGGCTTAACGTGATTCATTTTTGCTGCGACGGTTGCCGCCTTTCGGGGACGCCCCTAATGACGGCAAAAGCGGATGTTTGCGCCGAGGATTCACATTCGCATTCACATTCGTATTCGCATTCGCATGATTGTTGCGGGCATGAAACTAACTGCTGCGATTCCGAAGCCGCAGTTGCCGACGACGCAACTGTTGCCGATGCTGTCGCCTGCTGTTCGCATAACGACCATTCCGGCGCCGACTGCTGCTCGTTTGAGCGTATCAGTTTCGACCTGTTTTCACAACATGCCCCGAAACTGATTTCCGACCCGACTTCTTTGTGTATTGACCTGTTTACCTGCGATTTATACAGGTCGTCTTTTTTATCGTGTAATTCCTGTGAGGTAATCAACGACCTGCCTAACGGCCCCCCTCTCCCCGTCCCCCGCGATTACCTGTCCCTTTTATCTATTTTGTTGATTTAGAATGTTTTAGATTTTTACTGCGCTTGTCCTTTATTAGCGCCCGTTTCCGTCATTTTTTTCGTAAACGAAAAAGTTAAACTTCTAAATTTTCTAACAAAATGAAACTGTTATATATAATTGTATGTCTCTCATTATCAGTATTTTCGATAGCGGGAGACAAAATCCGGGGCTACGTAACGGACGAAGACGGCGTAGCGCTAATCGGCGCCAATGTGCACTGGCATGAGACGCATCGTGGCGTTGTAACCGATGAAAACGGATTTTTTGAAATAGAACAAAAATCGGGCGAAAAGAGCCTGATGGTCAGCTATATAGGTTATAAGACCGTGACGCTGGCGATTGATAAACCTTCAGCCGAGCCATTGCGGATAACGCTTAGCGGCGAGGTGGAACTTGACGAAGTGGTAGTTACAGAGCGGCAGATGGGTATGCTCTCGTCGCGTACCGACATCTTCCAGACGCAGAAACTGACGGTTGCCGAACTCGGACGCGCCGCCTGCTGCAATCTGGCAGAGAGCTTCGAGACAAATCCGTCGGTTGATGTTTCCTACGCCGACGCTTCAACAGGTGCACGACAAATAAAATTGCTCGGATTATCAGGCACTTATGTTCAAATGCTGACCGAAAACTACCCGAACTTCCGAGGTGCGGCGTCGCTCTACGGGCTTGATTATGTGCCGGGTCCGTGGATGGAAAGCATCCAGATTTCCAAAGGCACTTCATCTGTTAAGAATGGCTACGAAGCCATTGCAGGTCAGATAAATGTGGAGTACAAGAAGCCATTCACGGCCGATATTTTTTCCGCCAACCTGTTTGGCAGCGACGCCGGACGCTATGAGGCAAACGCTGACGCCTCTTACCACCTCAATGAGAACCTGTACACAGGCTTTTTTGTGCATTATTCGGCTGATAAAGTGAAACATGACGATAATGGCGACGGGTTTCTCGACATTCCCCTCAAAGAGCAGATGAATTTCATGAATCGCTGGCAGCACCGGACGGACAGGTATGTCGCCCAGTACGGCATCCGTTTCCTGCACGAAGACCGTACCGGCGGGCAGGCGGCAGGGGCGAAACTGAAACTCAACAGGGTTTCGAACTTTGTTAAGGTTGGCAACCCGGCCGACGACGCCTACCACATCGGTATCGGCACTAACCGCGTAGAAGGCTATACCAAACAGGCGTATATCATTAACCCAGAGCGAGTTGAAAGCGTCGCGGCAATCGTTTCCGGCTCGTATCACGAACAGAAATCTTTTTACGACCGCACGCCTTACAACGTTTATCAAAACAACCTCTACGCCAGCCTGATGTACGAAGCGCAATATTCCCCCAAGCATAATATCAGCGCCGGGTTGAGCCTCAACTACGACGGGTTTGACGAGAATTTGACACTTGCAAATCAGACGGGTTTGGAAGAGCGCCAAATCTATAACCGCAAGGAGGTTGTGCCGGGCGCTTATCTTCAATACACCCTGAATCTGAACGATAAGTTTATCCTCCTGACCGGCGTGCGTGCCGACCACAGTTCTGTTTACAAAACTTTTATAACGCCGCGTATTCATCTGAAATACAATCCTTTAACGTGGCTGAACATACGCGCTTCGGCAGGCATGGGCTATCGTACGGCGAACATCCTGACGGAAAACAACTACCTGCTGTCGAGCAGCCGCCGTTTTACGATTGACGATAACCTGAAGCAGGAAAAGGCTTACAACACCGGCTTGAACTTTGCTTTTTACATTCCTCTTGGAGGTAAAGACCTGATTGTCAATACGGAATGGTATTACACAAATTTCCTGCAACAGGTCGTTACCGACATGGACAGCGACCCGCATGAGGTTCATTTTTACAACCTGCAAGGCAAGTCGTACAGCAACAATGCGCAGATTGAGACGACGTACCAGTTTCCGTTCGTTCGCGGCCTGACGATGACGGTGGCATACCGCATCACCGACGCTAAGACCGACTATCGCAATGCAGCCGGCATCACTTCCCGTCTTCGCAAGCCGCTCATCAGCGACTATAAAGGCCTGCTGACAGTTTCGTGGCTTAGTCCGCTGAAAAAGTGGCAGTTAGACCTTACGGGGCAGTTCAACGGCGGCGGCAGGATGCCTAATCCCGATCCTGTTAATCCGCTTTGGGAAAAGACATACAAGCCGTTTCAGATATGGAATGCACAGGTAACCAAGTATTTCCGTACATGGTCGGTGTATCTCGGCTCGGAGAATATGTTTAACTTCATGCAGATGAACCCGATAATTGACGCCGCTAACCCGCGGGGCGATAATTTCGACGGCTCAATGATTTGGGGTCCTGTGCACGGCCGCAAAATTTATCTCGGCCTGCGATACAATATCCCGCGATTGGATTAAGTATCTAAAAGTAAACCATTCAAGAGAAAAACAGTCTAAATGACTATAAATAAACTATAAACTATAAACTACAAAAGTATGAAAAGGATTTTATTAATGATTTTATGTGCTATGTTCACATTATCAATGGCTTCCGCTAAAGACGGAAAGAAGGAAAAGAAGGCTGTAACGAAGTTCAAGATTGAAAATATGAACTGCGACAACTGCGTCAAGAAGATCGAGAAGAATATCGCCTTCGAGAAAGGCGTAACAGACCTCAAGTGCGACCTCGAAACCAAGACCGCAGAAGTAACTTATAACACCGACAAAACGTCGGAGGAAAAGTTAGTTAAAGCCTTCGAAAAAATCAACTACAAGGCGACCGCCATCAAAGAGGACGACAAGAAGTAGCGGACGCAGTCCTCAGCAGCCTGACCTTCAAAGACATAGATGTCATTCAACGGGTGATACGTGAAGGGGGCATATTCGTATAGCTGCACTGCAGCAAACTGATTATCAGCCGAATATGCTACTTCTAAATATGTATTACCTTGAATGTCTGCTGCCTTAAAAGGTTTTGCTGATGCAAAGTTCTTGTTATCAAGCGTTTGCAGAAGAGCCGTCAGTACATTCCTGTCAAAATTAAGCGATTTTTTCTTTACGATAGCGCCTGTCGCTTTGTATCTTACCTGTTTAGTCTTTATAAACGGCAAGAGGCTGATTTTACTTACTTTAATTGTCTCAAATATAGGGTTTTCGAATATATTATTTTGCATAATTGTTTTATTTTTAGATAGTTAATAAATTCATCCCCCGTCATTGCGAGGAACGAAGCAATCTTTTTCCCGTCATTTTTTCCGCAAGCGAAAAAGAAGAAGCGAAGAATGAAGCAATCTTTTTCTCGTCATTGCGAGGTACGAAGCAATCTATCTAAATAATGATTTCCCGCAACATAAAAACATAGTAACAGCTTGCAGGACAGAGGGATAAATATGATTTAAGATATTTAACGCGAAAAAACACACCACTTAACGACCCCGTCAAATCGGAGTGTAACATGAAAATTTTTCCGAAAGATAGCCCGAAACGAACCAAGCGGGCAGGAATCCTGACCGTTTGCCGCTGTGTGTCGGTAACCCTTGCCGGCGCGGAAAACGGAGTACATTCCTCCGCAAAAAACGGACAGGAATGTGATTTGCAGATAGACAGCGTTGCGTCATTCCGCTCGGTCTCCGAAGGAAGCGTATCATAGTCGCGCGCCTCGGGTTGCGGATTGCGTTCTGCTGTTAATATGCTTATATTCAGTAATATAAGCCCCAGCAATGCAAAAAAATATTTTCCAATATCTTTCATTTCGGCTGCAAAAGTAAACAACTTTTCCAAATATGAACTAAAATTCAGAAAAAAAATGAATAAAATTGTAAGGGCGACCTTTGTGGGGCCGCCCTTACTTCATTCTATTTTTATTTTTTCGGGGATTATGATGATTTATTCGATTAAGACTTTTGTTGCGGGGTCGCTGTCAATCGTTATTAAATAAAGTCCGCGCGGATACTTGTATTTGCTCAAGCCTTTGTACGGGATTTGCCGCTCGTAACGGAGGATGCCGTCGGGGGTGTAGAGGCGGAGCGCCGACCGGTCTTT
>JAISTJ010000037.1 GCA_031272655.1 Tannerella sp. | reverse complement strand
TTATCCAACTGCTCGCGGTAGCGGGCGATATTATTTTCGGTCGTAACGGCGGGATGTTGCCCTGTCTGGATGGCATACTGCTCGGCAGGCAGCCCGTAGGCGTCGTAACCCATCGGATGCAGCACGTTATAACCGCGCAGACGCTTGTAACGGGCATAAATATCCGATGCTATATAACCGAGCGGATGCCCCACGTGCAGCCCCGCACCCGAAGGATAGGGGAACATGTCCAATACATAAAACTTAGGCTTATCTTTCTGAATATCAACCTGATACGTTTTGTCAGCGACCCATTGCGCATGCCATTTTTTTTCTATCTCTCTGAAATTATATTCCATATTAAAATTCTTAAAAAATTCAGTTCTCCAAAGTAACCGGCCCGAGCAAACCAGACTTTTGAAGAGGGGAATCAGCTTTCCACGGGTTGATTTTGACCCATGTACGGCGGTCTTTTTCGGGAAGCTGGAGGTCGCCTATCAGACGATTCATCCAGTTGTTGGCTACCTCTATCTCAAGAGTATTCTCGCCCTTTTGCACTAATTCGCTTATATTCAGCCTGTAAGGAGTAGTCCAGACGCCACCTGCATATTTGCCGTTAATCTTCACTTTCGCTATTACCATCACGTCACCAAGCGAGATGTAGAGAGGCTTTGAAGCAGGAATTTCATCAAGTTTGAAAGTAGCTTTGTAAGTTGCGATGCCGGAAAAGAAACGGATGCGCTCGTCCTGCGATTGCGACCAGTCTTCAAGAGAGTTCATTGTAACGTCGAAAGCGTCGCCAATCATATCGTTTTTAAACGATACTTTCCATGGTGAAGCAACTGTAAATAAGGGTTTTAACTCCGGATAATTATTAAATCCAGAAACAGGTTTACCTTTTTTGCGGAATACAATGAAACTGCTTTCATTTGGCTGCAACTGAAGAGGAACTACGGTCGCAGAACCTTGAACTTCAAAGTTTTTAAGGTCGCGAATCTCGTCTGTCAGCGGGTTCCACAGTTCGGGAGCCTTGCCGGTCAAACGGAAACGAGGCTTGATGTTCACAACGTTATCTGTCTGATTAGAAATGAAATAGATATCTCCATCGGGAAGTGTACGGTGGATAAACAGCGCTTCGGGACTGCCGTCAATAATGACGTCAGGTTCAACACCGATAGCGGCAAAAACATCTTCAATACTCTGACCGTCAGCGAAAACCTTTCCCTTGCCCACAACCCGCATTTTTTCGGAATCAGAACCCCACAACTCGGCGGCCAGCGATGCGACCGTTTTGTCGGCGGCGGGATAGTTCTGAAGGCTTGGTGAACGTTGAGGCGCCGGTCCGAGTATCACAAGTCCTTCATTTACAAGTTCTTTTATCCTGCTAAGAACTTCCGGACGCATAGTTTCGAGTTTCGGTAGGACAAGCAGACTGTATTTCATCCCGTCCGGAAGCGTCAATTTGCCGTCTTTCACGGAAGCGCGGGTCAGCAAAACCTCTGCATTGATATAGTCAAATGCATAACCTTTAGGCAGTTCCGGATTGCGGACACCGGTCATTTTGGGCGCATCCTCACCGATAAAATATGCGACATCGGCCGTGAAAAGCCCCTGCTGAAGCATCAAATTACAGCGTTTGAGGTATTTTGCGAAGACGTCCATGTGCGGAAACCAAGTATTTTTGCGGTTGAACTCGTTGCCGAACCATGCGTCAATGCCGGGAGACAGGTCTTCACGGGCCTGATGAATATATACATGCAGCAGTGTGGAGTTGATGCCTTCCGTGAAGAAACGGTCGAGGCGTTGTTTCATAACTTTCGGATAGCGGCTGAAGACAGGCCCGCCGCTGGTGCAGGATTCAGCCCAGATGCGCTTTTTGCCGTAGGTATGACCGCATGAAGCGGCTGCGTGGTTCTCTATATCGCCAAGCGAACCTTCGCTCCAGAACTCGCCGCCAATCTCGTCCGACTGCCCGCCATACATTAGGAATTCCGACGGGAAACCCCAATGGCCGTAATTTTCAAGCCATGTGGTCAGTCCATTTTTGTTGCTCACATCCCGCATCCCGCCTACATAGTCGTATGCCACACGGTCGGCTATCAAACGGCGCAAATCCCACAGGAAACGGTCGGAAACATCCTGACTTCCAACAACTACCCCACTCAACACAGGCAGATAAGGGGTAGGATCGTAGCCATAAACCTGAAGGAATTTTTCGCCCATATCGTCTGTCCAGTTCAGACCGCCTGTCTCATAACTGTCTTCAACAACAACCTTGAACGATTTGCGGTCGGCTTCCGGTATGCGGCGCAATATTTCGCCGATGAATGCGTCGAAGTGCGAACCGATATGGTCTTTATTTATCTTGTCAATCTCAAGACCTGTGCCTTCTTTGGATGCAGGTCCGTTTGTAACCTGAGTGCTGCGCATCGCAGTACGCATCACAACCCATTCACCTTCAGGAACATCCCATTTCAACACACCGTTCCGGACATTGGCAGTCAGGTCAATAACCTTGGCAGGGTCAACACATTGATTTACAGGCACTTCAGGCTGTTCACCCCAGAGATAATCGTCCCACATCGGGAGTGGCGTCTGGAACATTTTAGCTAAAGTTTTTTCAGGATAACGCTCCACTTCAGCTTGAGAGGAAAGCGTTACAACTGCCTGAACTTCAGCCCGTCGAGCAGTCAGAACAAGCCTGAAAGCAGAAGCTTTGGTTTCGGGAAGCGAGATTACAACCGGCGCATACGGGTCGAAACCTACGTTCAGCGCCGCATTACTGCGGTCAATCTCGAACTTGCGCAGCAAACGTTCGGTATCTCCCTCTTTTACATACAGTTCCGCATCGGTTTTAATGCGCGAACCATTGGGAACCTTAAATATTAATGTACGCACGGGCATATCGCCAACCGGCATATCAACCGACAGCGCCTCACCCCGTTTTTTATTCACCGGAAAGTTCTTAACTTTCTCATTATCAGCATTTGAAGGATAAGCTATGATTTTTACATCAGCCATGGCATCTTTGGCTACTGCCGGCAGGTTGATGCTTGCATTTTTCTGCGGCCCTTTAACTTTTATAACCGAATTGGCAAGATAACGCATTGATTGTTCGGGTTTTACCCATGGTCCTCCCGACTGGCTCCAGCCCGGACTGTTGAACATGCCGATTTCAACGCCGACCTCACCTGCTTTTTTCATCGCCGCATGAGTTATATTCCACCATTCAGGCGAGAAGAGCGGGTTTATGGGGCTTGGAATCCCGCCTCCGTCCACAACATTTCCGATAAACGCACGATTTATCCCGACCCGCTTCATTGCTTCAAGGTCGCGCTCTACGCCTTCCTTTGAGATGTTGTCGGAAATCCAATACCAGTAAACGCCCAAAGGCATACTGTCAGGTTTCAAAAATCCTGCTTCAATACTTTTAAAACTGCTTTCTCCGGCAGCTCCACTACCGTCATTACTGCAAGCGTTTACGGCAATAATTGCAGCCGTCGCGAAAAATAAATATAAATTCTTCATATTGGGTTTGGTTTATGATTTTGTGGTGCAAAGGTAATATTTTTTATCCAAAAAAAACATTAAATAAAGAATAACTTGTATCTTTGCACTTTCAAAAAGGGATTTTATATGGAGAAGAATATAACCGGATTTATCTCTCAAATTATTGGGCCGGTGATAGATATCAGTTTTGAAGCCGGAATTGAAGGAGAAAACACCCTTGTGGCGCTTCCTTCGATATACGACGCTGTGAAGATAACTCGTCCGGACGGCCGCATATTAGTAGCTGAAATTCAGCAACATATAGGCGAAAATTGCGTGCGTGCCGTTGCAATGGATTCGACCGACGGGCTTAAACGTGGCATGAAGGCTGTGTCGGAATACAAGCCTATCAGCATGCCTACCGGCGAGCAGACAAAAGGCAGGTTGCTCAATGTGATAGGCGAAACCATAGATGGGATGAAGCCTCTCGAAGCTTCGGAGCTGCTGCCTATCCATCGCGAAGCGCCGAAATTTGAAGACCTGTCCACCAAGCAAGAGATACTTTTCACCGGAATCAAGGTCATTGATATGCTTGAACCGTACCTCAAAGGCGGAAAAATAGGGCTGTTTGGAGGTGCTGGCGTAGGCAAAACCGTTCTTATTAAGGAACTTATCAACAATATCGCCAAGCGCCATCACGGTTTTTCTGTTTTTGCGGGCGTTGGCGAACGCACACGCGAAGGCAACGACTTGTTGCGTGAAATGATAGAATCAAACGTTATTCGCTATGGCAAAGAGTTTGAAGAATCAATGGAACAGGGCAACTGGGACTTGTCAAAGATTGATTATGAGGAACTTAAAAAATCGCAGGCGACGCTTATTTTCGGCCAGATGAATGAGCCTCCCGGAGCGCGTGCTTCGGTGGCGCTGTCGGGACTGACGATGGCGGAATCGTTTCGCGACGCCGATGATGGCTCAAAAGACATACTTTTCTTTATAGATAATATCTTCCGCTTCACGCAGGCAGGCAGCGAGGTGTCGGCGCTTCTCGGCAGAATGCCGTCCGCCGTTGGCTACCAGCCCACGCTGGCTACCGAAATGGGCAAGTTGCAGGAAAGGATTACATCCACCAAAAGCGGCTCAATCACCTCTGTACAAGCCGTTTACGTACCAGCAGACGACCTCACCGACCCTGCGCCGGCTACTACTTTTTCATATTTGGACGCCACTACGGTTTTGAGCCGTAAAATCACCGAACTGGGCATATATCCTGCCGTTGACCCGCTTGAATCAACTTCGCGCATCCTTGACCCGAACATCGTAGGCAGAGAACATTATGATACTGCACAGAGAATCAAGCAGATACTCCAGCGAAACAAAGAACTTCAGGATATTATCTCTATACTCGGTATGGAGGAACTGTCTGATGAAGACCGCATTACGGTCAATCGCGCGCGCCGGGTGCAACGATTCCTGTCGCAGCCGTTTTTTGTAGCCGAACAGTTCACCGGCGTACCGGGCGTCATGGTCTCAATCGAAGATACAATCAAGGGTTTCGGCATGATTCTTGACGGCGAGGTTGACGACCTGCCCGAACAGGCATTCCTCAACGTCGGAACAATTGAAGATGCCATTAAAAAGGCGGATATGATTAAAAATCAAATGAATATCAATTAGTTATGCTCAAGATAACAGTTCTTTCGCCCACCGGAACAGTCTTTGAAGGAGAAGTGCATCATGTGGTTTTCCCGGGCTCTGCAGGCTCTTTTGAAGTCTATCCCTCTCATGCTCCGCTTATTTCGTCCCTGAAAAAAGGCGAAATAGTCTGCTTCCTGACAGAAACCGAATCTAAAACCATACCCGTTAAAAGCGGTTTCACGGAAATAAAATTTGATGTCATAACCGTTTGTGTGGAAGTTTGAGCTATGACACGACTATTAGTTTTGGCTTCGGTAATCATCTTCGGGATAGCAGAGTTGCTTGTTATACGCTTTTGTTTTCCGGAGCATTTCAGCCTTGTTTTGATGATTATTCCTGCCTATTTCCTGATTTTTGCGGTCATCTTGCTCTCCCTTATAAGTCATATCAAACGCAAAAAAATCAAACCCGGACGCGCTTTTTCCCTCTTGATGCTTTTCAATATGGCTCAAATGCTTGTTTCATTCACAGCTTTGGCATGTTACTACATCTTCTCCGAAGTAAAAGACCACACGTTTCTGATTGCGTTTGGGATTTTTTACTTCTTCTTTCTGATTATCAAATCATTATGTTCTATTCGGTCGTCGTCTGTCAATCAGGAATAACAAGCAATGCAGTGTTCGTATGAAACAGCATTTTGCGAGCTATGCTGGGGTTGAAAATTCTTGTAATGATGCTGTGGCGATAAGTGGTCAGGGTTATGACGTCTATTTGCTTCTCCTGAACAAACTTTTCGATGGCTAAAAGCAGATCCATGTCGTCCAAAACGGTGAAGTCAATACTAAAATCCGGATAATGCTTCTGCAAATATTCACGCGTGCCGGTAAGACGTATTTCATTCCATTCGTCATGGCTAGTGGATATGTTAAACAGGTGAATATCAGGATTATAGCCTCTTATAAGTTGCGTCAGGCAATCGAAAGCGACAAGGTCGTGTTTGTTGAATGAAACAGCAAATGCCAAATGTTCAGCATCTTTGAAACTTTTAAAAGTAACCTGTTCCGGAATTGCCAGCAACGGCGACTTTGTCATCTCTATTATTTCAGCCGTTACACTGCCGATCAAATCAAGGTTTTTACGACTTTTCCCGCGCGTACCCATCACAATCAGCGATGGTTTACGCTCGTTGGCGTAAGCAATAATTTCATCTTCGGGCAAGCCTTCGCGAATGGTGTAATCGTACTTGACGGCAGGCAACTCGCCTTTAGAAATCTTCCCGTCAATCACCTCTTTCATCCTGAGCATCTCGGCTTCAGCGCGGCCAAAAGCAGCGCTTGCGGCTTCCTTATCGAAGCGAAACTCCTGTTTTACACCAAGATACGACAGCGACGAGTAGATATGTGAAGTATGGTACGCATTGAGAAATACCACCTCTGCATCGTTCTTGAAGGCATAGTCGAACCCAATCTCACATGCCCGCATCGAGTAATCGGAAAAATCAACCGGAATCAGTACCATAATATTAATTTTCAAGCATTTGAATAGCCCTGTCGAGTATGGTAGAGTCGTCGAGCGTTACGATTCCGCCGTCGGGACCCGGTTCAATATGTAAACCGCAGCTCCTGCCGTCTTTGTAGTTATATCCTCCAAAATAATTCCTGACGGTCTCAACGCTGATTCCCATTTCATCGGCTATAGTACGGATTGAGCCGTCAGGCAAGCGATCTTTGATGTCGCGTAATTCGTTGAATGTTAATGTTTTAGTCATATAAAATTGTTTTTATTCGGTTAAAAAAATCTCCGAAATATAGTGATTATTTTCAAATATCAAGTCTTTTTTTCGGAAAAATCAATACTTTTGCATAAAAAATACACTATATATGACAAATATTTTAAAAACAACCGACGAATTGACAGATGAGTTGATAGCGCTGGCGTTTGCAGAGGACATCGGCGATGGCGACCATACAACCCTCAGTTGCATTCCGGCTGACAAAATGGGCAAAAGCCGTCTGTTAATCAAGGAAGACGGCGTAATAGCAGGTGTTGATGTCGCCAAACGGATTTTCAAGTTTTTCGACCCTTCCATGCGAATGGAAATTTTTATCAACGACGGCGCCGAAGTAAAAAACGGCGATGTGGCTTTCACGATTGAAGGCAAAATTCAGTCTATTTTGCAAACGGAGCGCCTGATACTCAATGTGATGCAACGCATGAGCGGCATTGCTACCACTACCCGCCGCTATGCCAAAGCGCTTGAAGGCACCAAAACGCGCGTCCTCGACACCCGCAAGACAACTCCGGGTATGCGAATACTTGAAAAAGAGGCGGTTCGCATCGGTGGCGGCGTCAATCACCGCATCGGGCTGTTCGATATGATTTTGCTGAAAGACAATCATGTGGACTTTGCAGGCGGCATCGAACAGGCTATAATCCGCACACGTAACTACCTGAAAGAGAAAGGTAAACCCCTTAAAATAGAAATTGAAGTGCGCTCTCTTAGCGAATTGGACGAAGTTTTGCGCATCGGCGGCGTTGACCGCATTATGCTTGATAATTTCGATACAAACACAACCCGCGAAGCTGTAAAACGCATCGCAGGCAGGTTTGAAACGGAATCTTCAGGCGGCATCACTATCGCCAACCTGCGCGATTATGCCGAATGTGGCGTTGATTTCATCTCCGTCGGCGCACTCACCCACTCTGTCAAAAGCCTCGATATGAGCTTGAAAGCTGTTTAGTATGCTCTTGCAAATATGACCCTTTGCGCCGAAGGTTTGCCTGTTACCATGCACTTGCCGGGCGTCTTGTCGCCTTCAAGGGGGATGCAGCGGATAGTGGCTTTTGTCTCGTTCTTGACGAGGTCTTCCGTTTCGGGCGTTCCGTCCC
>JAISTJ010000218.1 GCA_031272655.1 Tannerella sp. | reverse complement strand
GTTTAAACCTTTTCGGGAAAAAAGTGTCAAAAAAGTTTGTTGTATTATTTTTAACTAATTCATAATTGTATGAAGCGTAGAGAATTTTTAAGAAGTAGCGCATTGATTGGCGCGAGTGCGGCGGTATCGTTGAAGTTTGACGGTTTGCAGGCGGCGTTAGGTTCGGGTAAAATTGCTGTTGAAGCCGCTCCTGATATGGTTGCCGTTATGGGTGGCGAGCCGGTGGAGATGTTGGATAAGGCGTTGGAAGCCCTCGGCGGGATAGAAAATTTTGTCAAAAATGGGCAGAAGATTGTTATAAAGCCGAATATCGGATGGGATCGTGCGCCCGAAATGGCGGGAAACACTAATCCGGAGCTGATCGGCGCGTTAGTAAAGAGATGTATTGCGGCGGGCGCGTCAAAAGTTACGGTTTTCGATCATACATGCGACGACTGGAAGAAATGCTACGCCTCAAGCGGTATAGAGGCGGCTGTCAAGGCTGCGGGCGGGGTCGTTTTGCCCGCCAATGACCAGAAATATTATAACACGGAAATTTCGTTGCCGCTTGGGGTCAGCCTCAAGTCGGCCAAGATTCATGACGCTCTTGCAGAGGCGGATGCGTGGATAAATGTGCCAGTGCTGAAGAATCACGGCGGCGCCAAGCTGTCGTGCGCGATGAAAAACTATATGGGAATAGTCTGGGATCGCCGTTTCTTCCATTCGCACGACTTGCAGCAGTGTATAGCCGACATCTGCACGTGGGAGAAAAAACCGGTGCTGAACATAGTTGATTCCTACCGTATGATGTTCCAGAACGGGCCGCAGGGCAAAAGCGCCGCCGATGTGCAGAACGTCAAGACTTTGATTGCGGCGAAAGATATTATCGCGACCGACACGGCTGCGCTTCAATTTTTCAATCAGGTGAAAAAACTGCCGCTCGAAGCGGTTGGGCATATCACTATGGGTCAGTCGCTTAAGCTCGGAACAACTGATCTTCAGGGTCTCAACATCAAGAGAATTAAGATTTAATGAAAAATCGGAAATATAATGTCCTGAAAATAAGCAGGGTAATAGTTGCTTTGCTGGTTTTCGCTCCTATACTGCTGTTCTTTGTTGATTTCAGGGATATTTTGCCGGACAAAGTGCACTCATTGCTTCATTTTCAGGTAGTTCCGGCGATATTGTCCGTTGCTGTCGGGATTATGATATTCCTGTTTTTGCTGACGCTGTTTTTCGGGCGCGTTTATTGCTCGGTTATATGTCCGGCGGGTGTTTTGCAGGATATTTTCAACCGGATAGCGTGTATCGGTAAGAAAAAACGGAAGGGGATATTGAGATTCAGGTATCATAAACCGCTGAATATCTTGCGGTATGCTATTCTCGTCGTATCGGCGGCGTTGGCTGTTTTCGGTTTTTTGGAATTATGCCTGCTGCTTGATCCGTACAGCAATTTCGGGCGCATCGCTACAAATCTTTTCCGCCCCGTTGCGATTTGGATCAATAACTTGCTGGCGGAGGCGCTGACAAGGTTTGGCATTTATACGCTGTATAACGTGTCGTTCAGGATTTCGACTGGGGCGCTTGTCGCTTCGGTCGTTGCTTTTTTAGTGTTTTTTGTGATGGCTTGGTGGCGCGGAAGGCTGTTTTGCAATACTTTATGCCCTGTCGGGGCGTTGCTTAGCCTTGTGTCGCGGTTCTCGTTTTTCCGTTTGAAAGTGGACGAAAACGCTTGTAACAAGTGCGGCGTGTGTGGCAGGTCTTGCAAGGCGGAGGCGATTGATTCGGTCAATGGCACGGTTGATATGTCGCGATGCGTTGGGTGTTTTAATTGTATTTCGCATTGTAAACAGGATGCTTTGAGGTTTGGGGTTGGGGATTGCTTCGGGCTGCGGTCTCGCAATGACGGAGTGCCTAAAGTTCTGGATTGCTTCGTTCCTCGCAATGACGGGGCTTCTCGCAATGACGGGGTTGGTGGGGGTGATGTGGTTAATGGGCGGCGGTCGTTTATTGCGACGGGGGCTGCGATTGCGGCGGGTATGCCGCTTCTCGCTTTGGCAAAGGGGAAAGACTCAGCGGAGAAACCGCTTCCCGTAACGCCTCCCGGCTCGCTGAGCATAGAGCGTTTTAAGGATTTATGCACCGGTTGCCACCTTTGTGTGGTGCAGTGTCCGAGTCGCGTGCTGTTGCCCGCAGGCTTGCAGTTCGGCTTCGGATATATGCTCAAACCGTATATGTCGTACATTGACAGCTATTGCAATTTCAGCTGTACGGTTTGTTCCGACGTGTGCCCAACCCGCGCCATCACGCAAATAACCGAAGAGGAAAAGAAAGTTACGCAGGTCGGGATAGCCAATTTTTACATCAACAGATGTATCGTCAAGACGGAAGAAACCGACTGTGGCGCATGTTCGGAACACTGTCCGACACAGGCCGTTCACATGGTGCCATACAAAGGAACGCTGACTATCCCGCAGGTTGAAGCCGAGCTTTGCGTCGGTTGCGGCGGCTGTGAGTCAATTTGCCCTGTCCGTCCGGAAAGAGCTATCGTAATCATTTCCAACCCCGTTCACAAGAAAGCAGAGAAACCAAAAGAGGAAGAAATCAAAAAAGTTGACGTCAATGATTTCGGTTTTTGAGAAAATGATTATCTTTGCAGCGTAAATTTTAAAATTTTAAAGATATGTTGAAGGAAATACTTGCTGTTTCGGGCAAGCCCGGCTTGTTCAAACTTGTTTCAAGAGCAAAAAACATGCTGATCGTCGAATCAATGACTGACGGCAAACGCATACCGGCTTATGCACGCGACAAGGTCATATCCTTAGGCGACGTGACGGTTTATACAACCGAAGGCGATATGCCTGTAAGTGAGATACTTACGAAGATAAAAGAAAAGGAAAACGGCGGCAAAATATCGTTGGATATTTCTAAGGCACAGCCAAATGAGGTTCGCGCTTATTTTGCGGAAATAGTGCCTGATTTTGACCGCGATAAGGTCTATCCAACCGATATTAAGAAGCTGCTTAAATGGTATGAGATACTGATAACCAACGGTATAACGGATTTCTCGAAAAAAGAAGAAGAGGAAGAAGAGCAATCGGAAGAAACGGCAACGGATACAACGGGCGACACAGCTGCAGCCGCCGCGTCCTCGAAGGATGATTCGACCGTCGCCAAGAGTGCTGTTGCAAACGCTGCCAAACTTAAAACAACGGCTTCGACAAAACGCAAAGACGCCTCTCTAACAGCCGTCAAGAGCGCCGCCTCAGTCGCCGCCAAGTCATCGTCCAAAGCCAAGACATCAACCCCTAAGAAAAGCGTTGTCGGCGCCAAAAGGGGAGGATAATCATGAACCGTGACAATCAAGATATATTAGAAACAATTGTAGCGAATAAACGCCTTGAGGTGGCGCAACAGAAAGAGGCGATGACGCTTGACATGCTTCTGAACATGTCGGAGCAACGGTTTGATATGCCGACTGTCCCGATGCGCCGGAGCCTTGAAAATTCCAAATCAGGGATAATAGCCGAATTTAAACGCCGTTCGCCGTCGAAAGGCTGGCTTTTCCCTGACGCAAAAGTTGAGGATATAGTGCCTGTTTACGAGCGTGGCGGCGCATCGGCGTGTTCGATCCTGACCGACAGCGAGTTTTTCGGCGGCTCGTTCGGTGACCTTAAACGGGCGCGGCAGTTAGTCAAATTGCCGCTTCTGCGCAAGGATTTCATTATTGACGAGTACCAAGTCTTTCAGGCGCGTGCGCTCGGAGCGGATGCGGTGTTGCTTATCGCCGCCTGCCTGACGGAAGAGGAATGTAGGCATTTGTCGCTGATAGCGAGGCAGATAGACCTTGAAGTGCTGCTTGAAATCCATACCGAAGAGGAGCTGTCGTATCTTAATGACGATGTCTCTATGGTCGGCATCAATAACCGTAATCTGGGCACGTTCAATACCGATGTCGCCAACTCTTATAACCTGATAGACAGGCTGAAAGCTGAGGCGGGCAGCGATTTTCTGCTTGTATCCGAAAGCGGCATTTCAAGCGCGGAAGATATCCGGCGGCTGCGTCAGGCGGGCTTTCGTGGCTTCCTGCTCGGTGAAGCGTTTATGAAAACTCCCGACCCGGGCGAAACGCTGGCTTTAATGATACAACAATTGGCAATCGAATGATAATCAAAGTGTGCGGGATGCGGGATGCTGAAAATATCCGGGCTGTAGAAGTGTTGGATATTGATTATATGGGGTTTATCTTCTATCCTAAATCGCCTCGGTATGTCTCGCCGGCGGATATGGGCGCGAAAGAGGCTATACGCGCATGTACGAAGCGCAAAGTCGGCGTTTTTGTCAATTCAACGCTTGATGAGATATTGCAAGTGTCTGATAATTACTTACTTAACGCTATACAATTGCATGGGGATGAGCCGCCGTCGCTTATAACGGCATTAAAGCAGCGGGGGTTTGAGGTGATCAGGGCTGTTTCTGTCGGTGAAGGCGCGACATTCGGCGGTTTTAATGGCGTTGAGCTTCCCGCTTATTTTCTTTTTGACACCAAGACGGCCGGTTACGGCGGGTCGGGTCGCAGGTTTGACTGGACGGCGCTCGACGGATATAACGGGGAAACGCCGTTCCTGCTAAGCGGCGGGATAACGCCCGACTGCGTTGATGCCATCAAAGCAGTCGCTCATCCCAAACTCGCCGGCATAGACCTCAACAGCGGCTTCGAGACAGCACCCGGAGTTAAGGATGTTTGTTTGTTGCGAGCGTTTTTGTTGGAATTAGAGGGGGTAGATTTTAGATTTTAGATTCGTCATTGCGAACGAATGTGAAGCAATCCAGT
>JAISTJ010000203.1 GCA_031272655.1 Tannerella sp. | reverse complement strand
GTCTCGCGAGTACTTCCACCGCTTGTGCGACCACAGCCAGAGGGCGGGGTCGTGGAGGATGCAGGTCTCCATGCGGCGGGCAAACTGCTCGGTAATCCAATTCTCCGGCGTCTCTTTCGGACGGTCGGTAATAAGTTGGAAATCAACGGTATAATACCCTCTGCGGACAGGTTTCAAATCTACAAATATAACCGGAACGCCGAGTTTGCGTGCAATGCGTTCCGGTCCGGTCAGGATGGCAGTGTCCTGATTAAGGAACTGTGTCCAGTAATGCAGGTTCGCCTTGCTTGGCGTCTGGTCGGCGACGAAAACCACAAGGTTAGGTTCGCCGCTCTGTTTGAGGCGGATAATATCCCGTGCGGCTTCGTTCTTCTTGATACCGAAGGCGTTGAAGCGCGTGCGGAGATTGAGGAACAGGCGGTCGAAAGCCTTGTTCTTAAGCGGGCGGTAGATGTTATTGACGCGGATACGGTGGTTGAAACGCGCCGACGTGCCGGAGAACCATTCCCAGTTGCCGTAATGCCCCATCATCAGTATAAAGCAGGTATGTCCCTGCTCCATCAGGTCGAAGAGCAGTTCGGCGTTGGTGATATGCGCCCGCCGCAGCAGTTCCGCCTCCGAAATGCCTGCAAGTTTCAGTGTTTCAACTACATAATCGGCGAAATGCCGGTAGAAACGCCGCTCTATTGCGAGTATTTCCTTATGCGAACAGGCGGGGAAACTGTTTATCAGGTTCTTACGCACCACGCGCCGACGGTAGCGCACTATATAATATGTGATGAACGCCAGAATATCCGCCAGCACATAGAGTGCCCGCATGGGTAGCAGCGAGTGAACTCTTACCCACGCAAACAGTAGCGCGTATGTTATTTTTTCTTTCATTTTCAGTCTGTTAACTCTGCCGTTAGAACCTTTTCGTCTGCGTCCCAACTTAGGAGCCTGACTTTAGTAATAACGTTTGAGAGTTCTTTTTGGTATGTTATTGCCGTTTTTATATAATTTTCCGTAAAGCCGTACATATAAGCGCCTTTGCGTGCATGTTCAAAGAGAACCCTTGCAGTAGAGCCGATGTGCGCCTCGTAGAAGCGATGCAGGCGTTGTGCAGAGAGCGCGAGCAGGCGTTGGCTGCGGGCATGGATGACGGCGGGCGGCACTGTCGGCGTGATTTTCAACGCCTGAGTGCCTTCGCGCTCGGAGTAACTGAAGACGTGCAGTTGCGTAAACGGCAGGCTCTCAATGAATTGGAAGCCGTCTTCAAACAGTTCATCGGTCTCGCCTCGCATTCCCGCGATTACGTCCACGCCGATGAATGCGTCGGGCAAGAGGTCTTTTATGCGCTTTAGTCTTGATGCAAAGAGAGTTGTGTCGTAGTGGCGGCGCATGAGTTTAAGTACTGCGTCGCTGCCGCTTTGAAGCGGTATATGGAAATGGGGCATAAAACGCTTGCTATCAGCGACAAAGGCGATGATGTCGTCGGTCAGCAGTTCGGGTTCTATGGACGAGATGCGGAAACGCTCTATGCCTTCTACTCGGTCTAATGCGTCTATGAGGTCTATGAAGCGCTCGCCGGTTGTTTTGCCGAAGTCGCCGATATTGACGCCGGTGAGGACTATTTCCTTGCCGCCTGCCGCCGCTGCTTCCTGCGCTTGGCGGACGAGGTCGGCGATTGCGCCGTTGCGACTTCTGCCGCGTGCGAAGGGGATGGTGCAGTATGAGCAGAAGTAGTCGCAGCCGTCCTGTACCTTGAGGAAGTGGCGCGTGCGGTCGTCGGCGGAGCAGGAGGGGTAGAAGACGGAGTCGCTGTCAAACCTAACAGGTCTTGGAGACCTGTTAGGTTTAAAAGGAGACCTGTTAGGTTTAGGTGTTGTGTCGGGTTTTGCGAACAAAGAAGCAATCGCCCCTTTTTCAGAGGCGCCGACCACCAAGTCCACGCCCTCGATGGCGGCAACGTCTTCCGGCTTCAACTGCGCATAGCAGCCGGTAACAATCACAAACGCCTGCGGATGAGCCTTTATCACCTTCCTAATCAACTGACGGCATTTCTTGTCGGCCAACTCGGTAACTGAGCAAGTATTAATAATGCAGAAGTCAGCCTCTTCGCCCTGATCGGCGCGTCGGACGCCCAGCGCCTTCAACTCCCGCCCGATAGCCGACGTCTCTGCAAAATTCAGTTTGCATCCCAGCGTAAAACAAGCAAGCGTCTTGCCTTCAAAACTACTATTTCCGTCCGTAATCATCTTTCTTATTAGACTGCAAAGTTAGGCATTTTTCTCGTAGAATGACCATTTCCGGCGTATAAAATCACAAAAATAGAAAAAAAGATGAAAACTTTTATCTCCTGATGTTACATTTTGTATTTTTGTTTGTCTTTTTAGTAAGTAACACTATTTTATGTAACAATTATGAGAATATTTTTAACAATGATGATGTGCTGCCTTTTTGCAGCGACGAGTGCGCAGGTACAGATACGCATTGATCAGGGGGATACAAAACAAAAGATGGAACCGATTGACGATGAGCTGTTTGCGGTAGAGTATGAGATGAAGTTCATTGCGGACACATCAAAAAGGGACAAGGTACAGACAGAGATGATGATGCTTAAAGTGGGGCAAAAACTGTCTTCATTTTACAGTTATTCGCGCTGGTTGGCCGATTCTGCTTTGACTGCTTTGAAAAAAAGCGGCACACAGCCTTCCGTTGATGCGATTATTGAAACGTCTAAGAAGTATCAGAGCAGGATTTCTTACAGTCTTTATAAGAATTATCCTCAGAATAAGGTTACTACGCTTGATGAATTGGCGAAAGGGCGCTACCGGTGCGAAGAGAACAACGATATGCCCGAATGGGAATTGCTTCCGGACGAAACGGCTACGGTTCTCAACTATCCGTGCCAGAAAGCCGTTTGCCACTTTAAAGGACGCGACTATGAGGCTTGGTTTACGCCTGATATTGCTCGCGGGGAAGGTCCTTGGAAACTCTATGGCTTGCCCGGACTGATACTCCGCGCTCAGGATGCACAAAAGGAGTATGTCTTTGAGGCTGTGGCGCTTAAGCAGGCAAAGGAAAATGATAAAATCACTTTTGGAGCGGAGGGGTACGAATCAGTGAGCCGCAAGGATTTGAATAAACTGTTCGAGCGTTATGCCGCCGATCCGATAGGGTTCCTTAAGTCGTCGGCTCCAAACATCAGGGTTATGATCAAAGACGATACCGGTGCGGAGATCAAACCTAAGAATACGCCTTATAATCCGATTGAAAAAAATTAAGCGGTAGAAAAATTTGATGGAAAGGCGGATGCTGATAATAATTTCTGTTTGTTTTATGCTGATACATAGCGTATTAGCGCAGCGGTCTTTTAATGGGGTTGTTCTCGGTGAAGACAGCAAACCGCTTGAGGGGGCTACCGTCAAATTGCTGCGTGGAAGCGGCGAGCGGATGATTGGATATGCTTTGACCGACGGAAAAGGCGCGTTTAAGGTAACATTGAAGCAAACTGCTGATTCACTGAAACTTGCCGTTTCGATGTTTGGCTACAAGACGGAAATGCAGGCGGTCGGCGATGCCGATACATATAATTTTAAGCTTGAGCATCAGGCTTTTATGTTGAAAGAAGTGGAGGTGAAGCCCGGCCGCGTTTTCGGTACGAACGATACGATCAACTATGACGTCAATCAATTTATTTCACCTAAAGACGAATCCATCAAGGATGTACTCAAGAAGATGCCCGGCATTGATGTTGCCGAAAACGGGAAAATCAGTTATAAAGGCAAGGATATCAGCAAGTTTTATGTCGAAGGAATGGACTTGGCAGGCGGGCAGTACAACCGGATTACGAACAATCTTCAGGCGCAATCGGTAGAAACAGTGCAGGTGCTTGAAAACCATCAGCCTATACGGGCGCTTCAGAAAAAGATTAATACTGAGGATATTGCGTTAAATTTGAAATTGAAAGCCGAGTTTCGCGACAGGTGGCTTGTTACGCTTACGGGCGGCGCAGGCTACGCAGGTGAAACGCAACAAACAGGTGAAACGCAACAAACAGGCGGGGAAGGCCACAATCCGCTGCTTTGGACGGCGGGATTTAACGCTATGCAACTGGGCCGCCGCAGCCAGTCGAATTACGCCTACAAGACCAACAATACCGGTAACGACGTTACTTTAGAGCAGAATATGTTTTTTGCGGGCGGCGTAACGCTGCTCGGCGGGGAATCGTCTGCAAGCGGCTTTTTGAGCCAGCCGTCGCTGATGGCGCCCCTCAAAAACGAACGGTTGCTGTTTAACCATACACACACTTTTTCGATAGACCGACTGTTTAAAACGCAGGAAACGAGCCGTTTACGCATCAACGCCGATTATACCCACGATGACCGCCGTCAAGAACGCGGAAGCGAAACAAATTACTATCAATCATCTGATACTGTGCATATTGCAGAAAGCGTTAAAACGAATATCGCTACCGACAAAGCGCACTTAACCGCTAATTATGAGGACAATAAAGAAACTCATTACTTAACAAACCAGTTTAAGGCGACAGGCAGTTGGGCGAGCAGCATCGGACGGTATTCGGGCTTTCAGTCGGTTGACCAGCATTTGAAAACAAGCGACATCGGAGTGCGCAACGATCTTAAAACTATCTGGAACAAAGACGATTACGTACTCCAATTCAATTCCGTGATGAAATATGACCACCTGCCGTCGTTGCTTGATTTCGGCGCCGTAAGGGAAAACTTGCTGTTAAACAGTTTTATAGCCGATAAAACTTTTTCATACATCAAGAAGAAAGGCGTTATTACGCAGAATTATTCCGCAGGCATTGAAGGTCAGGTAAATAACATCCGCAACGGCATCATTCCCAACATCACTCCGAAGTGGCAGCTGAACACGTCCAAATGGTATGGGAACCTGAGCCTTCCGCTTGTTTATACGCTCTATCCTGCGGGCAAGGACGCCGGTGCGGACTGGAGCCGTTTAGCCTTCAATCCGTCCCTTTTCGCACGTTACAAATACAATTATGCGTGGGTTTTCAGCGCTTCGGGGCAGTACGGCGAGTCTTACGGCAATATAACATCTTTCTATCCGACGCCTTACAACACTGATTACCGTACAGTACTGATTACCAATGAGATAATGCCGGCAAACCGTTCCCAATCGTTTTCTTTGAACGCCGAATATACCCGCACCGTTAAAGAGTTTTTCGCAACTCTGGGGGTTAGTCGCAGCAAAATATCTTCCAACCGGATAACCGAGCAGTCTTTCGACGAACAGGGCAATATTATCCTGAATTTCAAGGAAATGCCGTCGGAATCGTCGTCTTATGGCTTGCGCGGCACGCTGTCGAAAGGCTTCTTTGACTACGGGCTGAAGCTGTCGCTCGACTATTCCTTCGGCAAAAGTCAGGGCGAGCAGTTGAGCGGCGGCGTGAGGCTGCCTTACAAAGCCGCATCAATGCAATATGAGCCGAAAATAATTTGGACGCCTGCGCCGATGACGGAGATTTCTTACGAGTCGAGTTTCAGGTACGGAGGCTCAACTATCGGCAACTCAACGCGCCTCTCGCCGTTACTCAATATTGTGCAAAAATTGCAGTTGTCGCAGGATATATCCGATGTGTCAATTATCTGTCGCATAGACCATTACAGAAATGACGTAAGCGCAACCAAGACCGTTGACGCCTTTTTCGGCGACGCTTCGCTTCAATGGAAGCCGTCACGTCGTTGGCAGTTTAATGCCTCAGTAACAAACCTTTTCGATAAACGCAAGTACAGTTACACGCAATACTCTGCAAATCAGAGCTATACATCATGGATAAACATTCGGGGCAGGGAGGCGATAGTAACGGTGCGATGTGTGATGTGATGTAATTTTTTAATTATAAATAAAAAAAATGACTATCTTTGCCGGTGATTTTTTTTAATAAAATGACAAATATTTCACAGATAGTCAGGGACAACATACGGTTGTTGAAGCCTTATTCCTGCGCGCGGGACGAGTTCAAGGGCGAGGCATCGGTTTTTTTAGATGCGAATGAAAATCCGATGAACAGCCCTTATAACCGTTATCCCGACCCGCTCCAGACAGCGCTTAAGACGAAGATTGCGGCTTTGAAGCATGTGCGCCCTTCGCAGATAATGCTCGGAGTAGGCAGCGATGAGCCTATTGACTTGATAATCCGCATTTTCTGTGAGCCTAAGACGGATAATATTGTCGCTATGGATCCCACTTACGGCATGTACCGTGTGTGCGCCGACGTGAACAATGTGGAGTACAGGGGCGTCCTGCTCGGCGCCGGTTTCACTCTTGACGCCGGTAAAATGCTTGCAGCGACCGATGAACATACGAAAGTGATATTCATCTGTTCGCCGAACAATCCTACCGGTAACTTGATGAATGTCAGTGAGATAACGAAGATATTGGACACATTCGGCGGCATAACGGTCATTGACGAGGCTTATATTGACTTTTCGTCCGAGCCTTCATGGCTTGAGAAATTAGACCGGTACCCTCAACTTATTGTGCTTCAGACTTTTTCAAAAGCATGGGGCATGGCGGCGGCGCGTTGCGGCATGGCTTTCGCTTCGGAAGAAATAATCGGTTACCTTAACAAAATTAAGTATCCGTATAACATAAATATCTTGACGCAAAGGTTTGTAAGTGAACAGATTGACCTTGAGGAGCGGAAAAACGGATGGGTCGGGATGCTTTTGCAACAACGCGGTTTTTTAACGGAACAGCTTGCTGCCCTGCCGGTTGTGGAAAAGATTTATCCGTCAGACGCCAACTTTTTGTTAGTGAAGGTTGCGGATGCCAACGCTGTTTATAACACATTGGTTAACAGGGGCATAATTGTCCGGAATCGCAATAATGTGTCATTATGCCTTGGATGTCTGCGTATAACTGTTGGAACAGAAGAAGAGAATGAGTTATTAATCAACGCTTTAAAACAAATATAACTATGGAATTATCAGGAAGAATTATTGCCGTAACGCCTCTCCAGACGGGAGAAGGCCGCAACGGAACATGGAAGAAACAGGAGTATGTCATTGAGTATGACCCTAATTCGCAGTATCCCCGCAAGATGATGTTCAATCTGTGGGGCGACAAGATTGACCAGTACAATATCCAGGTTGGTCAGAACCTGCGTGTCAGCTTTGACATTGATAGCAGTGAGTATCAGGGACGCTGGTACAACAATATCCGCACATGGAAAGTGGAATATGCTGAGGAACAGCCTGTTACTCCTCCGGGCATCCAGCCTCAGCCGGCAGGCATTCCGTCGGCTGCCGCTTTCACTCCCGAAATAGCCGAAAGTGACGCCACATCCGATTTGCCATTCTGATATGAAACGTTCATTTTGGACTGGGATTAGGAATTTCCTGAGCGGGAGCGGGAGTGGAAACGGCAACGCAAACGGAAGCGGCAAGCGCAGCGACGGGCGCACTGCCGAGGTGCATCGCGTAACAAACGAGACGGACGTGCTTGTGGCGCTAAACCTTGACGGCAACGGCGTTTGCGACATCTCGACTGGGATAGGTTTTTTCGACCATCTCCTTGAGCAGCTTGGCAAGCATGGCGGTATTGACCTGACTGTCAAGGTAAAAGGAGATCTTGATGTGGACGAGCATCACTCAATCGAAGATACGGCAATCGTTTTGGGCGAGGCATTGGCGAAAGCGCTTGGCGACAAGCGAGGAATAGAGCGGTACGGCTTCTGTCTGCCTATGGACGACTGCCTGTGTAGCGTGGCTATTGATTTCGGCGGCAGGGCATGGCTTGTGTGGGATGCCGAATTTAAGCGCGAGAAGATAGGCGAGATGCCGACGGAGATGCTTCTTCACTTCTTCAAATCGCTTAGTGATGCCGCAAAAATGAACATCAACGTCAAAGCTGAAGGCGAAAACGAGCATCACAAAGCCGAAGGAATCTTCAAATCCTTCGCAAAAGCCGTCAGAATGGCTGTCAGACGCGATAAAACGAGCGATAACCTGCCTTCAACAAAGGGAGTTTTATAATTTTTTTTTCAAAAAACTTGTTGTTTTTAAAATTATTTGTATTTTTGTACGCTTGTTCAATGCAAATTTTGTAAGAATTTTTGCAAAAAATGCAATGAAAAACAAGCGTATGAGTATTATATAGCGTATTGCTATTTGTTCTTGGCTTCGAAAAGTTCCAAGTTTGACGCCTTTAAAAAGGCAGAGTAATCTCAAGAATAAGTAAGTAAGCGCCACGAAAAAATCGTGGACTGACTTATTGAGATTACGGGTCTTGGAACACCTTCGAGTCAAATAAATCAGAACCACGATTTTTATTTAAAAGTAAATAGAATGAGCAAAAAAAGTTAAAACAAATCGGCCCCGTCAACAGACTGTGATCGTTTATCCGGCAGAGATTAACCAAATACAATGTTGTATTACACTGAAAATCTATTCCACAAATCAGTGTTGCAAAATTGATGACAGTATAATTGACGTTTAAGATCGTGAGATTGCCTGCGTCAATGAGGAAGCTGCAATAACGACCTACGAAATGGTTACTATGGAATAATAACGTATGAATTGACGCATTATTTCAGTCGGATTGAATGATTTCAGGGATGTTGGAGGGGTCGTTTTTTATATTCACCCTTCTATCAGCGCTTTAGCGTTGTCTATGGCGGCTTTAGTGAGGGTTGAGCCGCTTAACATGCGGGCTATTTCTTCCGTTCGCTCGTCAGCAGTCAGGCGGCGTATCTTTGTCAGTGTGCGCTCTGATGTTTCTTCCTTGTAAACAAAGTAGTGGGCTTTGCCTTTGGCTGCTATCTGGGGTAGGTGAGTGATAGTCAATACCTGCATACGGACGCCAAGTTCCTGCATGATACCTGCCATCTTATCGGCTATCTCGCCCGATACGCCTGTGTCTATCTCATCAAAAATGATAGACGGCAGCGCTGAATATCCTGCTATCATTGCCTTAACACACAGCATCAAACGCGAAATTTCGCCGCCCGAAGCTGTCTGGGCTACCGGCTTGAGTGTTTCGTTTTTATTTGCTGAAAAAAGGAATGTTATCTCATCCATACCGTCCGGCGATGGCTTGCTCTTTGGCGTCAGCTGAATCTGAAAGTGCGATTTGGGCATCCCAAGCAACAACATGCGCTCAACGAGCAGTTTTTCAATCTGTTTTGAAGCGCTGCGACGGACAGTCGTTATTTCTGAAGCTTTGCTGATTAGAAGCTCGTATGAAGCCTGACGACGATGTTCCAAGTCGGCAATTGCTTCGTCAAATGAATCTAACTCGTTTATTTTAAGAGATATATCACTACCGATAGCTATCAATTCGCTTACCGTCCGCACATTATGTTTCTGCAATAGATTATAAATTGTTTGAAGTCGTTGATTTACAAATTCAAGACGCTCGGGACTAAACTCAATATCTTCTTTCAAAATATCCGTCTCACGAGCTATATCGTCTATTTCTATAAGCGCCGAATTGAGGCGCTCGCAGTAATCTGCGGCTTTAGGATAATAACTTATTATCTGTTTGATGACGCCAAGCGCTTCTTTAAGGGATGAAATGGCAGAAATAGTCTCATTGCCAAGTAATTCCGCAGTCCTGTAAAGAGCTGTTTTGATTTCTTCGCTGTGTGAGAGCGTTTCCAGCTCTTCCTCAAGCGCCTGCTGTTCATCGCTTTGAATATTTGCCGTGATAAGTTCGTTATGAAGGAATCTGAGATAATCCTCCTCTTTTCGGCTTAGGCGAGCTTTCTCCTGTAATTCTTCCAAAGAACGCGACAAGGTCATGTAAGTGTCATATTCTTGGCTGTAAGACACTAATAGAGATTCGTTATGCGCCATAATATCAACTACTTTCAGCTGAAAATGAGTATCTGAAAGCATCAGGTTCTGATGTTGGGAATGAACGTCTAACAATCTGTTACCAAGCTCTTTAACAATAGAAAGCGCTACAGGAATATCATTAATGAAAGCGCGCGAGCGACCTGTGGCATACAGTTCGCGTCGAAAAAGACACTCTGAGGCGTTATAATCAAGGTCGTTGTCTGCAAAAAAATGCTGTAATCCGTAATTGGAGACGTCGAAAGTAGCTTCTATCACGCACTTGTCGCTTCCTGAGCGAATGCTGCTGCTGTCTGCCCTTTCGCCGAGCGCTAACGACAATGCACCGAGTATGATAGATTTTCCTGCACCGGTCTCGCCCGTTATGACAGAAAAACCATTGTCGAAACTGATGTCAAGTTCGTCAATCAGTACATAATTACGTATTACTAAGGATTTTAGCATGGCGTCAGTTTTTTAGTGAAGCATAACGGGTTGAAGCAGCGGGAAATAGCTCTGAAAACATCTTATATCCTTCCTGTTTCTCTTGAACGGTTGCTTTGGAGTATATTAGCACCGTTTCATCAAGTTTGCAGTCGGTAAAAAGTTGTAGCAATGGCGAAGTGGGTCTTGCCTGTTTCAGGGTTTTAAGGGCGGGTAGCGCGGCAATGATGTTGGCGCGTCCGCGGTCTGCGTTAGCTGCCATCTCGTCTAATCCCTTACGGTGATATGCGTACCATAGTGTATGAAAACTTTCTCCCTGATTTTCAGTTAATGCAGTAGCCAAAGCATGACGGTTGCGCTTGTTGGCAAACGCAGTCCAGCCGTTCCATTGTGAGTTTGACTGCGCTAACGACACTATCTGTTGCGCCTGCTGGAAAAACTGCTTGCCGCCGTTAGGCGAAAAACTGTCGAAATCGAACCCCAGAATCATGTAGATATAATAAATTATTGTCGCCGTAAGATTACTGTCAAGCGTTTCTTCGGTATGCTCAAGTTGTTGATATTCCGTATATTCAAAATCAAACTCCGTATCGCGTATGTTGAAAATCGTTGTAGTATAGGCAGAATTGTAAACAGGACGGCGAGCCTGAACTTGTATCTCGCAGCTAAACTTATTATTTTCAAGCGAATTGACGACAATAGTAAAAGTACAGTCTATCCTTTCATTTTGGGAAAACGACGCCGTACTCCATTTCTTGTTGTTAATAAACTCAATAAGAGCTGTTTGCAACGTTTGGAAGATACTCTTGTCGGTACCTTGCACTTTGTCGCTGTTAATAGTTACGGTAGCCGTAAGCTCCTGAGCGCTTCCTGTTATGCAGGTCAGAAAAAAAGACGTTAGAGAAATTATTAAATACTTCATACTTTGACAGTTATTGTTTTAAGCATATAATCAATTATTTCGTCGGCAATCTTAGTCTTGCTATTCAGAGCAATATCATATTGTTCGCCTGCTTTGTCAATGACTGTTACGCGGTTAGTATCGAATCCAAAACATGCGCCTTTGTCGTTCAGTGAGTTAAGCGCTATGAAGTCAAGGTTCTTGCGTTTCAACTTGGCAATGGCGCTTTCGGTATCATGTTCGGTTTCAAGCGCAAAACCGGCAAGTAACTGTCCGGGTTTTTTCATCTGCCCAAGTTTAGCCGCTATATCCTTGTTACTCACTAAATTGAGCGTCAATTCTTCGCGATTTTCCCGTTTTATTTTCATTGCTGAAGCCTCTGCCGGTTTAAAGTCGGCAACAGCGGCGCACATGACAGCTATATCCGTATCGGCAAAATGCTCTACGGCCGCATTATACATCTCATCAGCCGATTCGACGTTAATCCTGCGGATAGCGCTGTTATGCGTTTCAATAGCGACTGGTCCGGCTATCAGTGTTACATCTGCGCCTCGTGCTGCGCAAGCCTCTGCAAGCGCAAAACCCATCTTACCCGACGAATAATTACCTATAAAACGTACAGGGTCAATCTTTTCGTATGTAGGTCCGGCAGTTATAAGCGCTTTTTTTCCTCTTAACGCGCCTCTTGATGTGAAAAAATTATTCAGAACACTCACAATATCAATAGGTTCAGCCATCCTGCCCTTACCTTCCAAACCACTTGCAAGCTCTCCTGTTGCAGGCTCAATGATGTGATTGCCGAAGGTGCGCAAACGGTCTATGTTTTGTTGGGTGGCGGGATGGGCGAACATATCCAAATCCATTGCCGGAGCAACGAAGACAGGAGCTTTGCAAGACAAATAGGTAGTAACGAGCATATTATCAGCTATGCCATTAGCCATTTTTCCTATGGTGGAAGCCGTAGCGGGGGCTATAAGCATTGCATCAGCCCACAGTCCGAGCGCCACATGACTGTTCCAGCTGCCGTCGCGCCCTGAAAAAAATTCGCTTACAACAGGTTTACGGCTTAATGTAGCAAGCGTCAAGGGGGTGATGAATTCTTTTCCTGCAGGCGTCATAACAACCTGTACCTCAGCGCCTTTTGAAACAAGTAAACGAGTCAGAAATGCAGCCTTGTATGCAGCAATACTGCCTGTTATGCCCAGAATAATCTTTTTGTCAGTCATTTTTCATACTCAAATATATATCCGTCAGTTTTTGTTTGGTATTCAGCGCAAAATCACCCTGAATAATCCATCCGTAATAACCGATGTCGTTTTTCAACACATCCCTGACAGGCTGCCCCTTGTATTTTCCGAAGTTAATGATTTCCACATTGTTATCGTCATAAATGAAGCGTCCTGCAAAATCAATATTATTATTGTAGGAAGAAAGTTTCGACAGGGCGTCAATGTCATTCTTAAGATCAGGATAGCGGTCTAACTGCCCTTTCAGCACTTCATAGGTGGCTCGTGTGTCGGCTTCAGCGCCGTGAGCGCCTACATGCTCCTTCCCACAATAAAACTTGACGGCGGCTTTGAGGTCTCGCGGCTCCATTTTATGGAAAATAGTCTGAACATCAATAAACTTCCTATTACTTAAATCAATATTCACATCTGCACGCAAGAACTCTTCGGCAAGCATGGGGATATCGAACTTGTTGGAGTTGAACCCTGCCAAGTCGCAACCTTTTATCTGTGCAGCAAGTGACTTTGCTATTGCTTTGAAAGTAGGACAGTCTTTTACATCTTCATCAGTAATACCATGAATAGCAGTCGCTTCTGCGGGAATGTGCATCTGAGGGTTTATCCGACGAGTCTTGCTTTCTTCATTTCCGTCGGGATAAACTTTCAGATATGCGATTTCAACGATACGGTCGTGAATGATGTTAATTCCGGTTGTCTCAAGATCGAAAAATACAAGCGGATTATTTAAATTCAACTTCATTATCAGTCATTTAACATCATAGGCATCAGCAACATCAATAAGTCTTCGTTGTCCTCGTTTGCAGCGGGTACGATTATTCCGGATCGCGAAGGGTCTTTGAGTTGCAGAAGCACTTCGGAAGCAGAAATATTTGCAAGTATTTCTATCAGGAAAGAAGACTTGAAGCCGATATTGAATGGTGTAGCGTTATACTGGCAAACGACTTTTTCTTCAGCCGATGTAGCAAAATCAATGTCCTGAGCTGATACAAGTATCTCATTTTCCGACAATTGTAGTTTAACGAGACTGCTTCCCTGATTAGAGAACACCGAGACTCTTTTAAGTGCGGTAAGCAATGAAAGGCGGTCTATTGTAGCAATATTGGGACTTTCGGCGGGTATGACAGATTCATAGTTCGGAAAACGTCCTTCTATCAGACGGCAAACCATCTCAAAATTAGGTGTTGTAAAACGTGCGTTATTATCGTCAAAAGTAATTGTTATTAAGTCTGAATTTTTCAGCAGCAGACCTTTGAGCAGGTTTGCAGGCTTCTTTGGCAGGATGAAAGAAGCATCTGCGCTGCCTTTAATCGCAAAGTTACGCAGGCGAACGAGTTTATGACCGTCTGATGCAACAAATGTGAGATGCTCTGTTTTGATGTCGAAATAAACGCCATTCATCACGGGTCGAAGCTCATCTTCCGCTGTAGCAAAGAATGTGCGGTTGATACCGTTAAGCAGTATCTGCGATTCTATATCAATTGCTGTGGCAGTCTCTTTCAGCGCTTTCTGCTGAGGATATGCGTCGCCTGCCTGACCGGGAAGGTTAAAACGCCCGTTTTCATACTCAATATTGACAATCATATCATCATTAATGTCAATAGTTAAAGGCTGTTCCGGCAATTCCTTAAGCGATTCGAGCATACGTTTGGCTTCGATAGCAAACAGTCCGGCGCCTTCGGCAGTGAAAACGTCAATGGTTGTTACTAACTTTGTCTCCGTATCGGAGGCAGTGATGACGAGCTTCTCCCCGTTAAGGTCGAACAGGAAACAGTCCAAAATCGGCAAAGTGTTTTTTGACGCAATGACCTTACTGAGCGATTGCAGAGCCGTAAGCAGCGCCGTACTTGAAACATTGAATTTAATCATACTCTTTTATAATTTATTAGTTAAAAAAATCTTTTCGGTTTCAAGGGCAAAGATAATGTTTTTTTTAAAACATGGTGAAAAAATTTCTTATAAAAAAAATTTTTTTCTTCCCTGCTGTGATTGAAAAATCTTTACTATCTTTGTCCCATCAAACATTTGAAAATATTACAGATGAAAATTTTTTTTGCAGTGAAGGACGGATTTGTTATAGTGGCGTTGCTGCTGTGCGCCTGCTCGCTTTTTCCCGAAGAGGTTTCAACTCAGGATGAGTGGAGGGAGGAGGAATATCGTCTTGCCGGTACTGCTAAAGATATTGACTATCTGAGTGATAAAGAGAAAGAAGTTTATTACTATATCAATCTTGCGCGTATTAACCCGCCGCTTTTTGCCCGTACTTTTGCTAAAGAGTATGACGGCGAACCGGGCTATCTTAAAGGATATGCGTGGGACGCGCGAAAAGCGACTTTGTTAGACGAACTGAAGGCCATGAAGCCGTTGCCGGTTTTAATGCCCGATTCGGCGCTTTATGCTTCGGCGCTTTGTTTTGCCCGCGAAGGGGGACGGCTTGGGATAGTCGGGCACGGACGCGACCAGACAGGATGTACGGTGGAGTATTCGGCGGAATGTTGTCATTACGGCGGCTCACAAAACGGCCTGTCGGTAGTGATGTCGCTGCTGATAGACGCAGGGGAAAACAACGGAGCGCTCGGGCACCGCCGTATCCTGCTCAATGACAGCTATATAAAATTGGGCGTCTCTATACAGCCTCATGCCTTGTACGGCTCTAACACCGTCCTCGACTTCGGACGGTGATTCACTAATTTGTCCACTAATGGCGCGGTTTTTGTCCACTAATAGCACTAATTTTCACGAATTTTTTTTTGTCCACTAATGGCGCTAATTTTCACTAATGATTATTATTCGTGTTCATTCGTGTAATTCGTGGACATAAATAATCATTCGCGGACTGGGAAAATAATCATTCGCGGACAATCATTTGTTGAGGAACCGGCGCTTGCCTTTTTCGAGGAAGTTGATGTATTTGGGGACGTCCTCGTTGTAGGCGTATGAGGGGGCGAGGGGGGCGCCCGTATGGTCTAACAGCACGTAGAACGGCTGGGCGTTGGCGCCGAACTTGCTGCGCTGCAGGTAACTCCATCTGTCGCCGACGGTTTTGAGCGTGCGCTGTCTGCCGTTCTCTTCAATGGTCTGCGGTTCAGGCAGTTTTGTCTTGTCGTCCACCATCAGGGTTATCAGAACATAGTCTTTTTCAATGATATGCTTTACGCGCTGGTCTGTCCACACCGCTGCTTCCATCTTGCGGCAGTTAACGCAGCCGTAGCCTGAAAAATCAATCATCACCGGTTTGCCGACGCGAGCGGCATACGCCATGCCCGCCTCGTAGTCGTCGAACTGCGCATGCACCTCGCCGTCGTAGAGGCTGAAATCCTGCGTATAGAGCGGGGGCGAGAAAGCGCTGATGGCTTTCAGCGGCGCGCCCCACAAGCCCGGTACCATATAGACAGCAAACGAAAA
>JAISTJ010000148.1 GCA_031272655.1 Tannerella sp. | reverse complement strand
TCTTAATTTTCAATTCCACTTCTTGCACCTTCTCTTCCGCCGTCATCGCCGCGTCGAGCCAGTGAATACGAAACCCGCGCCGTTCCATGCCGCGAAACCACGTCATCTGGCGCTTGGCGAACTGATGTATAGCAATCTCAAGCATTCGCACCATCTCATCGTAAGTCAGAACGCCGGTTAGATACTGCGTAATATACTTATACTCAAGACCATAGTAAAGCAGGTCTTCGGCTGCAATGCCCTCGTCAAGCAAAGCCCGCACCTCTTCCACCATTCCATGTTTGAGCCGCTGCTGCAGACGGACTGAAATTCTATACCGCCGCGCCTCACGACCAATAGCAACACCAACGATGAGACTGTTAAGCGGCTCATAATCACGCTGTTCCGGCGCCTGCTGACGATAGTACTCCTCAATCTCGATAGCCCTGACCGCCCGCTGAACGCTGTCCACATCGGTCTTATTGTGCAGCGTCTTGTATGAAGCGAGTATAGCCTCAAGTTCCGCCAACGACTTGGAATACAATTCGTTGCGCAACGCAAGGTTAGGCGGCACATCAAGCAATTTGTAGCCTTTCAGCACAGCTTCAATATACATCCCCGTCCCGCCGCAAAGCACCGGCGTCTTGCCCTCGGCGCGCAACTTGAAGAACACATCGAAGAAGTCGCGCTGATACTGAAACACATTGTACTTAGTACCCGGCTCGCAGATGTCAATAAGATGATACGGAACAGGCTTGCCATCAACGACATAGTCGCTAAGGTCTTTGCCTGTGCCAATGTCCATACGGCGGTACACCTGCCTCGAATCGCCACTGATAACGTCCGAGCCGAGACGGTGAGCAAGAGCCGCTGCAAAAGCAGTCTTGCCCGACGCCGTTGGCCCCACAATCGTTATCAGTTCGTACTTCTTTTTCACACCGGAATAATGAGCTTTTGTCCGGGGAAAATCAGGTTCGGGTCTTTGATTTTGTCTTTGTTAGCCTCGAAAACCTGCTGCCACGTCAAGCCGTACTTTTTACCTATCTTAGTCAGATTGTCGCCTTTCTGAACTTCATAGATTTCTTCCTGACCCTCAATTATTTCAATGTCAAGCACTAAGTCGCCCGCACGAAATTCGGGATCAATACTTTCGTAAATACTCCAAAGTTCTTCCTTAACGGCAGCAGATGTTTTGCCGCTGACATACAGGACTTCCTCATTCTCAATCACGCTAAGGTCTTGAACCTGCGCCTCTTGGGCGCGCGTTACTAATTTACCGTACTTCTCTTGCAGGCTCATGGGTTGATTGTTAATTGGTTAATAACTTTTTTAGGCTTCGATTCGTGAACTAACTCAATGAGTTTCTGCAAATTAGCCTTTTTGATTTCTCCCTTAAGCGTTACTTCGCCGTCTTTAACTTCAACGGAAACCTTGTTGTAAAGTTCTCCGGCGGCAGAGATTGCTTTTGAGACGACATCTTTAAGCACATCGTCGGGATTGATTACCGGCTGGGGAATTTTCACCTCAATGTTATTAATCACTCCCTTGACGCCCTTGATGGCCTTCTCGGTGAGGGCTTTGGCTGCAGCTTCCTTGAGTTCGGCCTTATCAACAATACCCGAAAGCGTTACTTGCCCCTTCTCGACAGTGGCTTTGATAGTCGGCGAGACAGTGGCGATAGCGGCGGAGACCTCTTTCTGAATGGCCTCGTCGCTCGGTTTGCATGCGTTAAAAGCAAATGATGCAAACATGATTGCAACTAATAAAAAAATCTTTGTTTTCATACTGATTTTGTTTTAAAATTGTTATTAAAAGAACACGCAAATTTATAAATATTTTTTTCAATTCAATAAAAAGTCGTATCTTTGAGGCGAATTTTTATACAAAGATCAAATTTTTTTTATGATTCGTTTTTTTCAATCATCTGCCGGAACAGTGCTTGGAGTCGAGACTTTCGGCACATTAGACGATAATGGTGCGGCAAAATTAATATGGTTGTTCGGCGGGGCGACACCCGTTACTTCGGAAAAAGTCGGCGGTCGTTTTGTCGGACCGCGACGTGAAATGATTACTCCTTGGAGTACAAATGCGGTAGAAATCACACAAAACATGGGTTTGAGGGGGATTTCACGAATTGAAGAATTTACGCCGGTCTCGGATAATGCCGATTTCGATCCTATGCTACAAAACCTTTATAACGGGCTTGACCAAAACGTTTTTACTATTGATCGCAAGCCTGATCCTGTAATATACATTTCTGATATTGAGGCTTATAATAAGTCGGAAGGATTAGCTTTGAGCAACGAAGAGATTGCATATCTTAAAGAAGTGAGCGCTAAACTCGGACGGCGGCTTACCGACAGCGAAGTGTTCGGATTCTCGCAGGTGAACTCTGAACATTGCCGACATAAAATTTTCAACGGTATTTTTATCATTGACGGCGTAGAGCAACCCAAGTCGCTGTTTCAGATGATTAAAGAGACCTCTAAAGAGAACCCCAATGACTTGCTTTCGGCTTATAAAGACAATGTAGCTTTTAATAAGGGACCGGAAATCGAACAGTTTGCTCCTGCTTCAGGTGATAAGCCCGATTTCTATGTGATTAAGAAGATACAATCTGTGTTATCGCTTAAAGCCGAGACCCACAATTTTCCTACAACAGTTGAACCCTTCAACGGAGCTTCGACAGGTTCGGGCGGAGAGATACGCGACCGTCTGGGAGGAGGAAGAGCGTCGCTACCTTTAGCAGGAACGGCTGTTTATATGACAGCTTACCCTGCTACCACAAGAGAATGTCTTTCATCCAACTTTCCTGCCCGAAAGTGGCTGTATCAGACGCCGGAGCAGATACTTATCAAAGCGTCAAACGGGGCATCGGATTTTGGCAATAAGTTTGGGCAGCCATTAATTTGCGGCTCTCTGCTCACTTTCGAGCATCAGGAAAATGAACGCAAATATGCTTATGATAAAGTCATTATGCTTGCAGGCGGAGTTGGATTTGCGAACCGCCGCGATGCCCTTAAAGGCGAAGCAGAAGAAGGTGAAAAAATCATCATACTCGGCGGCGACAACTATCGCATAGGCATGGGTGGAGGCGCAGTGTCGTCTGTCAATACAGGGCAGTACACCAGCGGCATAGAACTTAACGCCGTACAACGCGCCAATCCGGAAATGCAAAAACGAGTATCAAATGTCATCCGCACACTCGCCGAATCTGATGACAATCCGATAATTTCCATTCATGACCACGGCGCAGGCGGACATCTCAATTGCCTCTCGGAGTTAGTAGAGACAACAGGCGGACATATTGACATGTCAGCGCTACCGATAGGGGATCTGACTCTTTCAGCCAAAGAAATTATCGGTAATGAAAGTCAGGAACGAATGGGATTGTTAGTCAAGGAAAAAGATATAGATCGTATGCGCCGCATAGCCGAACGTGAACGTTCCCCGATGTATGTTGCAGGTGAAACTACCGGCGATATGCGCTTTGTGTTTGAGCAAAAAGACGGTGAAAAACCCATTGATATACCGCTTGAATACATGTTCGGCAAACCGCCACGCACAGTAATGGAAGACAGGCACATAGAACAACTATTTGCAACTCCCGCAATAAAAAAAATATCCAAAGAAAGCGTGGATGGACAATATGATGAAACTGAATTGATTAAACTCATTGAAGGTGTGCTTCGCTTAGAGGCGGTAGCGTGCAAAGATTGGCTGACTAATAAAGTTGACCGCTCCGTAACAGGTAAGGTAGCCCGACAGCAGTGCGTCGGCGAGTTGCAATTGCCTTTAAGCGATCTTGGCGCAGTAGCGCTTGATTATCAAGGAAATAAAGGCATAGCTACTTCTATAGGACATGCTCCGCAGGCAGCATTAATTGACCCCTGCGCCGGATCGCGTCTGGCTATCGCCGAAGCGTTGACCAATATCGTTTTCGCTCCTCTTGCTAACGGTCTGAAAAGCGTCTCATTAAGCGCTAACTGGATGTGGCCATGTCGTAACGAAGGCGAGGATGCGCGATTGTATGAGGCTGTTGAAGCTGCGGCTCACTTTGCTTCAAGTCTCGGCATAAATATACCTACCGGTAAAGATTCGCTTTCAATGACCCAAAAATACGGCGACGACAAGGTGCTATCTCCCGGCACAGTTATCATTTCAGCTGCAGGTGAGATTAGCGATATACGCAAGATTGTTTCCCCCGTCTTGGTTAATAACCCTCGCACGTACATCTATTATATTGATTTCTCATGCCACCACAACAAAGTACTCGGTGGTTCGGCGCTGGCGCAATCACTCGGCGCGATAGGCGACATATCTCCGGATTGTCCGGACGCAGAATACTTTCGTAACGCTTTTGAAAACATACAAAAACTTATTAGTGAAGATGTTATACTTGCAGGTCATGATATTTCAGCCGGTGGAATCATCACTACACTGCTTGAAATGTGTTTTGCCAATGTTAATGGCGGCATGGAACTTGAGGTGGGTAATTTCAGCATCCATTCGAACGTGATTGAATGGTTGTTCACCGAAAATCCGGGCATTATAGTTCAAATTCACGATAATAAAGCAGAAAACCTTGAGAAAGAATTGCTTAACAACAGCATCAAGTTTGAACGTCTTGGCAAACCTTGCACAGAACGAAAGATAAAGATAGATTTTAAAGGCATTAAGTATCATTTTGATATAGATAAAATGCGCGATGTATGGTATCGTTCTTCGTATTTACTTGATACTAAGCAGAGTGGCAGTGAGTGTGCAGAGCGGCGCTTTACCAATTACGGACAACAGCCTTTGGAATTTGTTTTCCCAGAAGGATTTACCGGAAATTCGGATTGCTTTGTGCCTCGCAATGACGCAACACATGTGAAATTCACACCCGACAGTGACGGGAAGCGACCTGTTGCCGCGGTGATACGTGAGAAAGGCAGCCAGTGCGAACGTGAAACGGCTTATGCCCTTTATCTTGCCGGCTTTGAAGTGAAAGACGTACACGCCACCGACCTCGCTACCGGTCGCGAGACGCTTGAAGATGTCAGTTTCGTAGTTTTTGTCGGAGGCTTCTCAAATTCCGATGTGCTTGGTTCGGCTAAAGGCTGGGCTGCAGGCATTCTCTTCAACGAAAGAGCAAAACAGACCATTGACCGCTTTTATGCCCGTAAAGACACCCTTAGCCTTGGCGTATGCAATGGATGTCAATTAATGGCTGAACTTGAACTGCTCTATCCCGAGCACGAGAAGAAACACCGCATGGTACATAACGATTCGCATAAGTTTGAATCAAACTTTATAACGCTGACCATTCCGCAAAACCATTCTGTAATGTTCGGCTCACTAAGCGGCAGTAAGATAGGCGCGTGGGTAGCTCATGGCGAAGGAAAATTTTCTTTCCCTTATGATGAGTCTAATTATCATATAGTTGCACGTTACAATTATGACGCCTATCCGGCTAATCCGAACGGCTCACCCGGAGCGGTAGCAGGCGTATGTTCGCATGACGGTCGCCATTTAGCTCTTATGCCCCATCCGGAGCGTGCAATCTTCCCATGGCAGTGCGGATACTACCCCGTCGAACGACGAGGCGACAATGTAACCCCCTGGTTTGAAGCGTTTGTAAACGCAAGAAAATGGATTGAAAGATTTGACTAACAATAAATAAACAATTTAAAATTAGAAACGTATGAAGACAAAATGGATTATTTTAATTGCGCTGTTAATGTCGGCGCCAATAGTGATGCAAGCCCAGATGAAACAGCGCTGGGGAGTGAAAGCCGGTTTGAATTTCTCGCATATTTCCGATTTTAAGAAAGCCAATAGCGCTACCAGCTATCATATCGGACCAATGCTTGAATTTATGCAAAAGAAACTGTCGTCCACAGGCATCGAAGCCGCTTTACTTTACTCACGGAAAGGATTTGATTTTGACAACCAATCCAAAGGGGTTATGAACGACTATATCGAGATACCGGTAAACCTTAAGTGGCGGTTGAACTTTCCTTTAGTAGCACCGTTTTTATCGGTAGGCCCTTATGCCAACGTACTTCTGGGAGGCGAAGAAAAAACTTATGGCAGTTATTCCGTTGACCCGAGCGCATTCAATTTCGGTCTGAATTTCAGCGCAGGATTGGATATTATCAACGTCCAGCTCAGCCTGAATTTCAACTGGGGATTGAACGACACATACAAAATCAAGGGTCCGAACGATATAGACCCTGTATCCGCCAAAAACCGCACTTTTGCGCTTGCGGTAGCGTTCCTGTTTTAGTCGGTTTGTATCTGTTTTCAGCCCTTTTGTTTATAACATTAAGTATCATATTTTAACTTAATAAAACGCATAAATTTACAGATAAACATATAATTATCAGGGATTAATACTCCTTGAGAGGAAAAATTATATAAATTTCAAATTAAAAAAATAAACATCATTTAACCTTTTTAACTTAAAATATTAACATTTATTATGTAAATATTAAGTGATTTTTACCGTTCTTTGCGGTTGAATTTCAATACAAAGTTGAGTTAGAAGATGAAAAAATGGTTAATATGGTTGCTCACGTGCGTGATGGCATTCGCGTTTATTGGCCTGCTAATACTGCAAGTTCAGTACATTGCGACCATATTGAAGACGAGCAACGAGCAGTTCGAATCAACCGTAAGGCGCAGTCTTGAAAAAGTTTCCAGGGAATTGGAACAGGAAGAAGCGCGGCGGTACCTTGAGGAGTATAACAATTCTCAAGGCTCTGATTTCATGTACAAAAACGCTCCGAACCAGACATCTATCAACCGTTTGATGATGCGGATAAGAAACCAGAGTTACACACAGTTCACCGATTCCACACAGGCGATAGGGGATATTGAGAGCATGGAAAGTTTCGAGCTGAGCCAGACGATTCCCGACCCGCAGAGGCAGAACACGCCGATTAACAAATCGCAGATAATAGAAAAGTCGGAGCAGATACAACGCACAACGATTGACCGATGGTTTTTGGCAAAAACTATCCTCGACGACGTGGCATATACCCTGATACAAACAGCTCATTTAAAGCCTATTCAGGAACGTATCAACTTCAAAAACCTCCAAAAAATGCTTGAAACGGACTTCCTGAACAACGGACTGAATCTGCCTTTCGTGGTGATGGTAGTAAACAACAACGAACAAATTGTGTATCAGAGCGAACCGTTAGCAAAAACGCCCCGGAACGCCGATATAATCACACAGGTGATTTTCCTGCTTGACCCGCCATCGAAACATAACTATCTGAAAGTCTATTTCCCCACAAAAAACGACTACCTCTCCGAATCGGTCTCGTTCCTTGTCCCTTCGATCATCTTCTCGCTGATACTGCTGTTCACGTTCACGATTACGATATACATCATCTTCCGTCAAAAGAAGCTATCGGAGATGAAGAACGACTTCATCAACAACATGACGCACGAGTTGAAAACGCCCGTTTCGACCATATCAATAGCGGCGCAGATGATGAAAGATTCGGACGTGTCCAAAACGCCGGAAGTATTCAGGCATATATCCACTGTGATCAACGACGAGACCAAACGACTGGGCTTCCTTGTCGAGAAGGTGCTTCAAATGTCGCTCTTCGAGAACAGGACAGCAACACTTAAGCTTAAAGAATTGGATATCAATGACTTAATAGCAAGCGTAGCCAATACTTTTATGATAAAAGTGGAGAAATCGGGCGGAACGATAGACATTGACCTTAACGCCGAGCAGTCCACGATATTCGCCGACGAGATGCATATCACCAACATGCTTTTCAACCTGATGGACAATGCCGTCAAATACCGCCGCGAAAACGTGCCGCTGAAACTCATGGCACGCACCCGCAACGAAGGCGACAAGGTCATTATCTCAATCGAAGACAACGGGATAGGAATCAAAAAAGAGAATCTGAAAAAGATTTTCGAGCGTTTCTACCGCGTTCCGACAGGTAATGTGCACAATGTCAAGGGTTTCGGACTCGGACTTGCGTACGTACGCAAAGTGGTTGAAGACCACAAAGGGTCAATACGTGCGGAAAACGGATTAGGAAATATAGGAACAACATTTATTATAACATTACCAACAATTAAAAGTTAAAACTATGGACGAAAAATTGAAAGTCTTCTTTTGCGAAGACGACGAGAACTTGGGAACTCTATTGAGAGAGTACCTGCAGGCAAAAGGTTATAACACGGATCTGTATCCCGATGGAGACGCCGGTTATAAAGGTTTCATCAAAGAGAAGTATGATTTGTGCGTGCTTGACGTAATGATGCCGAAGAAAGACGGCTTCACACTTGCACAGGAAATCCGCTCTATCAACCCCGAAATTCCTATCATCTTCCTCACGGCAAAAACGATGAAGGAAGATATCCTTGAAGGATTCAAACTCGGCGCTGACGACTACCTGACAAAGCCGTTCAGCATGGAAGAGTTGCTGCTTCGTATCGAGGCTATCCTGCGCCGCGTAAAAGGCAAGAAGATGAAAGAAATCGCTTCTTACAAGTTAGGAAAATTCACATTCGACACACAGAAGCAAACACTTGTAATCAAGGACAAGGTAACGAAACTGACGACAAAGGAATGTGAGTTGCTGAGCCTCCTCTGCGCTCATGTGAACGAAGTTTTGGAGCGCAACTATGCGCTTAAGACTATCTGGGTTGATGACAATTACTTCAATGCCCGCAGCATGGATGTTTACATCACCAAACTGCGCAAGCTATTGAAGGATGATCCCGATATCGAAATCATCAACATTCACGGCAAGGGCTACAAACTTATTGCGCCGTTAGAAGGTTAAATGTTAAGCAGCAGATAAGCGCCGGCAGCAGCTAAAGCGCCAAGTATGGGCGCCACTACAGGCACCCATGCGTAACCCCAATTGCTGTCGCGTTTTCCTTTTATCGGAAGAAGAAAGGCGTGAGCTATGCGCGGTCCGAGATCGCGGGCTGGGTTGATTGCATACCCCGTAGCTCCGCCTAAAGACATTCCTATCGCTACAATCAGTATCGCGACGGGAAAAGGGCCTTTTATCTCCGCGCCGCCAACGAGCAGGACTGCAAAAAGCAGCATGAATGTGCCGATAAACTCACTGAAGAAGTTGCTCGGCAAGTGCTTTATTGCAGGCGCCGTACAAAAGATCCCGAGTTTGGTATTCGCATCTTCCTCCCTGTCGAAATGCGGCTTATACATCATGTACATAAGGCTCACTCCGAGCATTGCGCCAAGCATTTGGGCTATAATATAGCCTAAAACGTTGCCGCTGAACTTCCCTGCTGCCGCCAGACCGATGGTCAGGGCAGGATTGAGGTGTGCGCCCGAAAACGGAGCGGATATGAACGCCGCCACAAACACGGCGAAACCCCATCCGAAAGTGATTACTATCCAGCCACCTTTGTAGCCGTAAGTTGTCTTAAATGACATGTTTGCACAGACTCCGCTCCCGAAAAGCATCAATACCGCCGTGCCGATAAATTCAAATAAATAGTTGTTCATTATTATTTTTATTTGTTTTTACTTGTTTTTGTTTGTTTTCCTTGTTTTCTTTGTTT
>JAISTJ010000054.1 GCA_031272655.1 Tannerella sp. | reverse complement strand
ATAGCCTTGAACGCTTCGGGATTGTTCATCGCTAAATCGGCTAATACTTTGCGGTTTATCTCTATACCCGCTTCTTTTAGCCCGCCCATAAGGCGCGAATACGACAAGCCTTCCAAACGGGCGCCGGCGTTGATACGCTGTATCCACAAAGCGCGAAAGTTGCGCTTCTTGTTACGACGGTCGCGAAAAGCATACGTCAATCCCTTCTCCCAAGTGTTCTTCGCTACTGTCCACACGTTTCTGCGGGCGCCGAAATAACCCCTGGTGAGTTTCAAAATTCTCTTTCTCTTTGCTCTTGAGGCAACATGATTTACTGATCTTGGCATAATTTTCTGAATTTTAAATGTTTATAAACTCATAACGCTAATAACTACTTTAAACACAGCAATTTCTTGATGTTGTTCTTGTCTGCATTAGCGACCAACCCTACATGGGTCAGATTTCTCTTCTGCTTTTTAGTCTTCTTCGTCAGAATATGACTCTTGAAAGCATGTTTCCTCTTAATTTTACCTGTTCCGGTAAGGGCGAACCTCTTTTTTGAACCGGAATTAGTCTTCAATTTTGGCATAATCTCTTAATTTTTTAAAATTTATATTAAATTAGTAATTCTCTTTTTTCTAACACGAAGTCGCTCTTTTTTAACACGAAGGCATGAAGTTAAGAAGGCACGAAGTTTTTATTAATTTGAGAATTTGAGAATTTGAAGATTTGAAGATTTGAACTTCTTAATTCTTAATTCTTAATTCTTAATTCTTAATTCTTAATTCTTAATTCTTAATTCTTAAATCTTAAATCTTAATTCTTAAATCTTAAATCTTAATTCTTAAATTCTTACTGTCCTCGTGTTCAACCGCCTTGCGGCTTGTTGAGTTTGAGCGTCAGTTGGGGCTTGGTTTTGATATAGTCGCCGAGGGTGGTTGTGGCGCTGCCGCTGCTGCTGCCACTGTCGGAGGCGTTACTGCTTCGGTTGCCGCCGGTAGCATTGCTTGGCGCAACGCTCTCGGAAGCGCCGCCGCCTTCCGCCATCTTTGCCCCTTTCTTGGGCGTTATCATTATCTGCATGCGTTTGCCTTCGAGGAGAGGCATCTGCTCTACCTTGCCGAACTCTTCCAGGTCGTTGGCGAACCGCAGCAGTAGCACCTCGCCCTGCTCTTTGAACAGTATCGAGCGCCCTTTGAAGAACACGTAGGCTTTCACCTTGGCGCCTTCTTCGAGGAACTCGCGGGCGTGACGCAGTTTGAAGTTGTAATCGTGGTCGTCGGTCTGCGGACCAAACCGTATCTCCTTGACGACCATCTTTACCGACTTTGCTTTCTGCTCTTTTTGACGAATCTTCTGCTGATACAGAAACTTCTGATAGTCAATGATTTTACAAACAGGCGGGTTGGCGTTGGGCGAAATCTCCACGAGGTCGTGTCCCATGTCTTCTGCCATCTGGAGGGCTTTCGACAGGTTATAGACGCCCGACGTTACATTGTCGCCGATGATGCGTACCTCGCGGGCGCTGATACGCTCGTTTATCCTGTACTGTTCTTTGTTTCGCTCGTTTCTCATTAATCTGTCAAGTTCATTTCGTCTAAAATTTGCGCTGCAAAGGTACTAATTTTTTTTGAACCTTGGTCACCTTCGCCCTGTTTTCTTACGGAAACTTCTTCATTTTCCATTTCTTTTTCTCCGACGATGAGCATGTAGGGTATCCTTTTCAACTCATTATCACGTATTTTGCGTCCTATCTTCTCGTTGCGGTCGTCCACCACAACGCTGATGTCTTTTTCTTGAAGCGTGCGAGCCACCTTGAAAGCGTATTCGTTGAAGCGCTCGCCGATAGGGAGGATGGCGACCTGGTCGGGGGCGAGCCATAGCGGGAACTTGCCGGCGGTATGCTCAATAAGCACAGCCACAAAGCGTTCCATAGAGCCGAAGGGGGCGCGGTGAAGCATCACGGGGCGGCTCTTGCCGTTGTCGCGGTTGGTGTATTCCAACTCGAAGCGCTCCGGCAGGTTGTAATCCACCTGAATAGTACCGAGTTGCCAGCGGCGACCGATAGCGTCGCGCACCATGAAGTCGAGTTTAGGACCGTAGAACGCTGCCTCGCCGAGTTCTATCCGCGCCGGCAGACCTTTCTCCTCGCATGCCTCGATGATAGCGCGCTCGGCTTTCTCCCAGTTCTCGTCCGAACCGATGTATTTCTCACGGTTCTTAGGGTCGCGGAGGGAAATCTGCGCCTCGTAGTTCTCAAACTTCAACGCCTTGAAAATGGTGAAGATGATGTCCATCACTTTGAGGAACTCGTCTTTTATCTGGTCGGGCATGCAGAAGAGGTGTGCATCGTCCTGGGTGAAACCGCGCACGCGCGTCAAACCGTGCAACTCGCCGCTCTGCTCGTAGCGATAGACCGTCCCAAACTCTGCCAACCTCAGCGGGAGGTCTTTGTAAGAGCGCGGGAAGGCTTTGAATATCTCGCAGTGATGCGGGCAGTTCATCGGTTTGAGCAGGAACTCTTCGCCCTCCTGCGGCGTGTGGATAGGCTGAAACGAATCCTTGCCGTATTTCTCGTAATGACCGGAGGTAACGTAGAGTTGCTTCCCGCCTATATGCGGCGTTATAACCTGCTGATAGCCATAACGTTTCTGTATCTTTTTGAGGTAATCTTCGAGTTTGAGCCTCAACTGCGTGCCTCGCGGCAACCACAGCGGCAGCCCTGCGCCGACAGCCTGCGAGAAGGTAAACAGTTCTAATTCGCGCCCTATCTTGCGGTGGTCGCGCTTCTTCGCCTCTTCGAGCAGCACAAGGTACTCGTCAAGCAGTTTCTTCTTTGGGAAGGTGATACCGTAAACGCGCGTCAGTTGCTTGCGTTTCTCGTCGCCCCGCCAGTATGCGCCGGCAAGGGCGGTAATCTTCACCGCCTTTATATAAGATGTGTTGGGCAGGTGCGGTCCGCGGCACAGGTCGGTGAACTCGCCCTGTGTATAGGTCGTGATGTGTCCGTCTTCGAGTTCGCCGATTAGTTCTGTCTTATAGACTTCGCCGCGCTCGCCGAAGGCTTGCAGGGCGTCGTTTTTCGAGACCTCGCGGCGCTCGATAGGCTCTTTGGCGGCGGCAAGGGCGAGCATCTTAGCCTCGATAGCGGGGAAATCTTCGTCGCTGAGGGTGGTCTCGCCAAGGTCAACGTCGTAATAGAAGCCGTTATCGACCGCCGGGCCGATGCCGAACTTCACGTGCGGATAGAGCGCCTGCAGCGCTTCCGCCATCAGGTGCGCGCTCGAATGCCAGAAGGCGTGCTTGCCTTCCTCGTCGTCCCACTTAAACAGTTGCAGGCGCGCGTCAGCGTCAATAGGTCGCGTCAGGTCGTAAACCTCGTCGTTGACCTTCGCCACCAGCACGTCCTGTGCCAATCTGGGGCTGATACTTTCAGCAATCTGCAAAGCGGTCGTTCCATTTTCAAACTCCTTGACAGAGCCGTCCGGAAAAGTAATTTTTATCATTCGTATTGAAAAAATTTATCTTTTGAGGCCGCAAAGATAGTAATAATTTTTGAAATATCGCTAAAAATTAGGATATTTTTTAATAGATTGCTTCGTTCCTCGCAATGACGGGTAACAAGGGGTGCGCAATGACGGGTAACGAGGGGTGCGCAATGATGGGGGACGAGGGAGCATGCAATGACGGAAGATGTTTCTTCAATCGGGCGGGGTAACAACGGCGGAATCGGGGAGGGCTACGCCTATCTCTACTTTTTCGTAGGGATTTTCGTCAATGTTGATTGGCTCGGCGGCGGGTATTACTTCTATTTTGTTACGGATACTTTGGAGTGTGTTGTGGCGACCGGTGAAGTAACCGCATACAAACGCTATTGCAGCCAAAATGATTACGCTGCACAATGCCGTTACGAGCATATTGATGTTGAATACATATTTTTTCTCCGTAACAGTGTGAGTATCATTATGATAGACCGGACGAACGACTTGTAGCGGTTCTATTGCCGTCTGGGTGCGCGAGCCGGTAACGCCGCCTTCGACAATGTGGCACAGCGCGAGAGTTACGTTATCCTGCCATCCTTTCCGCTCTGCAAGCGAGATCAAGGCTTCGCGGCAGGCTTTCATGTCATAAATGTTCGCTGCGATGATATCTTCAATATCCCACTCGCTGAGGACGCCGCAAAGACCGTCGCTGCAAAGCAGGAAAACATCGTCGTTATGCAGGTGTTTGGTAGTAGTTTCGGGCGCGGCGTCCAAGTCGGTATCGCCAAGGCAGCGCGTAATGATGTTGCTGTTAGGATGTTCAAAGGCGGAATTATAGTCAAGTTCCCCAGAATCAATCAGTTCCTGAACGAATGAATGGTCGTGGGTGAGCTGTTCAAGCCCCGATTCGGGATTATAGCGATATGCCCGACTGTCGCCGCACCATCCGATATAAATCCTTCTGCCTACTATCCAAGACATTACGAGTGTGCTTCCCATGCCGGATTTCGCTTTGCTGGCGGCGGCTTCTTCCTTGATAGCGTGATCGGCAGCCTGAATAGCTTTGCAGATATATCGTTGAACGGAATCAGGCGAGAGCAGGATGTGTTCGTTGATTTTTTCTGCTGAAAACCAGTCTTTTATAGTATCAACAGCAAGTGCTGAAGCCACTTCTCCGGCGCTCATTCCTCCCATGCCGTCGCAGACAACCATGAGTGAGCCTTTGTAGCCGAGCGAAACGGTCTCATTAGTAGAGAAATCCCATTTGCCATCGGCTACGCTTTTGGCGACGACAAAACAATCTTCATTATGTTTCCTGCCACCGGTCTCGCTCCATGCCGCTAACTGAAACTTGATCATAATTTCGCGTATTTGATGGGAATGATGTGATTGTACTGTTTGGAAGCGAAGTTAAGTCGCGAGAGGATGCCGACGACAACAAGACGGTTGTTGCGAAGCGCCATCACAGGGCTGCCCGAATTGCAGTTATCGGCGTTTTTGGATGTGAGGATACATCCGTAACTGTCTATTCCATCGCGGGATATGGATTCTTTGTCGTAAATTGGTTCCAGCATGTTTTCGCACTGTGCAACGCCGGCCGTGTGCGGAAAGCCCAGAATATGAGCGTCTTCGCCTGCCCTGAGCGCACAAGAAGCGACATAATCTGCTTTGAGTTTCGACTTGCGCGCAATTTTAGCGACAGCCCAGTCCTGCGAAAACATCAACCCCGACTCGGGAGCCTCACATTCAACGCTGATAGGCAACATGTTACGCTTGCGGATAGGTTTATTGAGTTCATCAATATCGGTTTCGCTAAGCACGTCGAGGCGGCGATTGATCTTGAAATCGCTGCTTTTAAGCGTGAATTGCAAGCCATTCTTGGAATAAACCATCACTTGCGAATAGAGATTATAGTTTTTGGGATACGTATTCGCCTTAATATTAGCGTGTACGCACTGTTCGTTGTGGTCTATCAGCCAGTTTTCAACGCAATGGCGGGTTGTAACAAATGAGCCGTCCGACAGCAAAAAGCCTGAACCTGTGGTAGTTGCGACAGGCTCTATTTTGTCAAGGCTTTTGTCATATATATAACTGTGAGTAACAATGAAATAGATGTCGTTTTTGATCTCTGCCAGCAGCTTGTCCACCGACGGCGGCATGACGTACTGGACGGGCGGCTGAAACCAGTTATTTTCCGGAAGTGTTACCGGAGCAGGGTCGGTAAATGACGTAACACCGGCGCTGCCGGCTACTGCACCTTCTTCACTTTCCGGAGGAGTTTCTTCAGCCGGGGCTTCGTCCGGAATAATTGACGGTTGGTCGGTAACAGCCTCATTATCAGTATAATCTTCCGTATAACTGTCGTCGTATCCTTCATTTTCCCAGTCTATAACATTCTCAATAACAGGCTCATAGTTGAATTTTGCACTGTCGCGCTTTTTGCTCAACACGTATATCAACGCCGCGAGCAGGACGATGAACAGGATGCCGAAAATTACAGCGCCCAAAAAAATGCTTTTATCTCGCTTATGCTCAGTGTGTTGCTTGAAATGAACAGGCCGGAATGAGTTTCCGTGGCGGCGCTGTTGGGGCGTCGCAGCATGGCGGCTCAGGTCGGTTGTCGGTTGGTATTGCGGTATGAAGAATCTCAGTTTAGGGCCATTTGGGGCTATTTGTATCTCATCTCCGCTTTGAAGCCGCCATTCGGCGCTTATCCTGTTGCCGTTGACGAACGTGGCGCTGTTGGTTGTGATATTGACGAGCTTCCATTGCGCCCCATCGCGCTCTATAACTGCATGGCGGCGGCTGATGGTAGGAAACGATTCGTCGAAACGCACCTGACATTGAGTGCCGCGCCCAATGACTGTTTTGTCGGTTTTAATCTCTTGCCGCTCTCCTGAACGGTGAAACATAGTGTCTGACTTATGTTCCAAAATATAATACGCATTCATTATCATTATTTTTTATCGTGTTAATATTCAATTATTTGCTATTGTGTAAACGCTATTTCGTTTCGGGATTCTTTGAGCCTTGAAAGGTTGTGGATTCCTTCGGGCAATCCTTTTCCGGCGCTTCGCCGGTAGTATTCAAGGGCTTTGGAGTAGTTTTTCTGCACTCCCAAGCCGAGTTCGTACATCACTCCGAGGTTGTTTTCGCCTCGCGGGTTGTTTTGCGCCGCGCTTTTGCTGAAAAGTTCATAAGCTTCGGCATAGTCCTTTTTGACGCCCATTCCTTTGGCGTAGATCCATCCTAAGCTGCTCTGGCAGTCGGAATCGCCGTTGCGGGCGCACCGCCGGAATGTCTCAATGGCTTGTTCGTTGCCGTGACCGACGGCTTTGCCGTTGTATTTTATCACTTCGCTCTCGTTCCAGAGGGGTGGGGTGGAAGGGGGAAAATAAGTGGGTTGCTTCTGTTCGTTCGCTTCTTCCCTTTCTCTTGCGGAAAAGATTTCGGAAGAAGAAGGCTTCGTTATGGAACGGGAAGAACTCGCAATTATTGGCCGCTGCTGGTCAGGCGAAACTGACTTTGACCGGTTTTTCTTTGTCTCTTTTTGTTTCTTTTTGTTTGCTTCGGCTTTCGGTTCAGCCTTGGTTTCTACTTTCGGCGTTTCAGCCTTCGATTCTGTTTTTGTTTCAGGCTTCGGTTCCGCCTTTGTTTCTACCTTTATATCCTCTTTTGTTTCCGCTTTTGTTTCAGGCTGTTGCTCAATCGGTATTTCGGGTTTTGTTTCGGGTTGTTTAGCTTCAGCCAATAGTTTCGGATCTTTTACGCGAGCGGCGTAGATAGTTTCAATGTCTTCTTTCATCGTCAACATTCCGACATCTTGAGGCTTGAATTTCAGCGCGTTAAGGCAATAACGCAACGCATTGTCATATTCTTCGTCGCAAAAAAGCGAAATAGCTTTTTCCCTTGCCCGCTCAAAAAGCACCGAATCCGGGATAACATAAGGTTCATTCGCAACCGCAACCCCTATCTCCGTGTTCTCGTAAGGGTTTTCAATATCGGATGTAAAATACTTATTATCAGTTGGTTTAAGCGAAAAAGCGGCTGTGATAACCAAAGCCACAAATGTTACTGCCGCCGCAATCATAAGATATTTCCTGATGGCATAGCTATCCAATTGAAAAACAGGATGTTCTGCTTTCATACGGCATTTAACGGCAAGTTCGTGAGCCGACGGTCGCTGCCACGTTTCTTTCTGCAGGCAGCGGGTGATGATATTTTTCAGTTCGTCGGACACATGCGCTTTGACAGCAGGCATCGGAGCGCCGCTTTTCTGGTTGAAGCCGCCAAGTTCGCCGAAAGGAGGAACGCCGCAAACAAGCTCATAGAGCGACGCACCAAGCGACCAGATATCGCTTGCCATGACAGGAAGCGAGACGGAATCGTGTTGGCATGTTGAGGTGTCGCAAAACCGTTCGGGCGCCATGTATGTGGGCGTACCTGCCAAACGATTGAAACCCAGACCGATACTTCTGCACGATTCGGCACTGACGTCAAAGTCGGTGATGGCATATTCCCCTGTTGGGCTAATCATCACATTATCAGGCTTTATGTCCAAGTGGATAACGTCCGAACGGTGCAGGAACGTCAATCCTTCGGACACGTCGCGGAGATACTTCCACGCTTCTTTTTCCGTCATCTTGCCTATCAACTGCTCGCTTGACCCGTTCGGACAGTAAGGCAACACAAGGTAAGGCATGGAGCCATACTGACCGTAGGTTTTTGGGATGAGCAGATTGCTGTGTTTAAGGCTGTGAACTAATTGAAACTGCTTGATAAACACCGAGATGTCCACTTCTGTAAGCGCATGATTAACGCCATATATTTTAAGGGCGACTTCCAACGAGTTGTTATTCAAGTCTTCAGCCAACCACACTTCCGAGAATCCGCCGCTGCCCAAGGGCTTTTTCAGCCGGAAACGGGAATCGAAAATTTCACCTGTATGTAACATTTTTTCAATATGTTTCAAATCTTAGTTTTACTTCGCCGATAGAGATAGTGTCGCCGGGGATAAGCCTGACGCCGTTTTTGCCTATCTCTGTGGCATTTACAAAAGTCCCGTTGGTAGAGCGCCTCCAATGGACGGAGGTATGCTTGTCCCACTGACCGTCGCGAATAAACCAGTCGGAGGTGTCGCTGTCAAGCTCAAGGGTGCAGTGCCGGCGCGAAATGTGATTGCTAAATATCTCCCTGATATTCAGCATGTTATTAGTGCCAACATCAGCCCTTCCGACGGTGATAATATTGCTGCCTTCGAGGAGCAACTCGTTGAGGTTATAGACCTTGCCCATCTCTTCGCCTTGAATAATACGCAGTTGTGCGAAACGTTCGGGTTCGGGCTGTTTCAAAGCCAACGCCGAAGCTCCCAAAGCCGGACGGTAGGCGTCTTCGGTGATAGTGGCAGGCATCAGCTCAAGCGCCCTGTCCACCGTCTGGAAGCGTTTCCTGAAATCCGCCCGCAGGCAGCCTTCGATAACCGGACAGAAAATCCGCCCTAAAGGCGTTTTCATCAGCTCGTCTTTGTTCCACAACCCTTCCCTGCTGTTGGCAAGGTAACTCATCAGGTCTTTGTCGCGGTTGAGTTTGCCGAAAGGCAACTTGCCCGTAACAATCAGGTAAAGCATGGCGCCGAACGAGAAAATGTCGGTTGTAGGCAACACGGTTGCTTCGCGGATGCCGTTAACCTGCTCGGGGGGCATGAAGGCGTAAGTGCCGAAAATCTGCATTGAGCCGCCGCGTGTGCCCATCTCGGTCATGCGTTTGTTGCGGTCGCCCGCTATCCCGAAATCGGTTAGCGCAGCCGTGCCGTCTGCCTTGAAAAGGACGTTTTCGGGCTTGAGGTCGCGATGCACCTTTCCGTTGCGGTGAAGGTCGCGAAGCCCGTAAAGTATTTCCTTTGAGGCTCTTATGAGCAACGCCATGTTGCGGCTGCCGATGAGCTTCATAAGGTTGCCTTTGGGACAGTATTCCATGACGAAATACGGTACGCCCTCGTGGTAACCGTATGATAATGAGCGTACAAGATAGTTGCTTTCGATTTGACCCGTTTCAAATTCCATGTCGAAACGCTCGGTAACGTTCTTCCTTGTGTTTACAGGTACTGCCCAGAGTTTCAGAATTTTAAGCGCAAAAAGTTTGCCGGAGAAATCCTTTACTTTAAAGACTTTCCCGTAAGCGCCTTCTCCAAGAGTTGATTCTATGCAGTAGTTTCCAATGAAGTCGCCCGAAGACAAATCAAATCTGTTAGCAACGTCGTTCACTGTGTAACTGCTTAAAACTCAGGCACAGCGATAAAAAGCAATCTGGTCGAGCCGAGAGTTATCACGTCCAAGTTATGCAACTCGCCTGCGTCCATAATCTCGTCATTGACCACAGTCCCGTTGCTCGACAACTCATCTTTGAACTTGTACTTCTTTTCTTTCGCTCTGTACAAAATCGAAAAATGATGGTCGGAAATCTCGCTGTCGCCATCAATACGGATATTAACATCCTTACCGCGACCTACGAGGTTACGGCCTTCATAGACAGGGAAATACTCCCCGTAAGGATTTGATGAATAGGAGACAAGGAAGCCTGCGAGCATTTTGCCCGTCTCCGCCTGCCTGCCTGCAATCACGGTAGCGCCCGTGCTTTCGACATAATCAATGTTTACCGTCGGCGCCGGCTGATAAACCGGACTTCCGCAGTTCGGACATTTTTTGTCTGATTCCTTCAACGGATAACCGCATGAAGGACATCCCGAAACAGTGTTTTTCGGGGAATAACCTTCTACCGTCGGATAATTTGTAGCCGACGATGAACTGTCCGTACCGGCTAATGGTCGGTTGCATCTCACACATGTGGCGCTACCTGCCGGATTCTCGGATCCGCAATTCTGACATCTCATAATCTTGAATTTTAAATTGTTAAACGTTATTATATATTCATATTCATTCTTGTTTCATTCATTCATAATGCTATCGCCGGACGAAAAAATATTCGCCCTTGACGCTGCAAATATACAAAAAATTTTAATAAAAAAAATTTTTTTACTTTTTTTTGAAAAAAAATTTCATTTTTCAGCCGTCATTCGCTTTATGATATTGTAGGCGTTGATGATTCCAAGTTCCCCAGCCTTGCTCAGATCAGCGATTCCGCGCTGTGCGTCGCCTTGCGAGAGACGAGCCAGGCCGCGGTTAAAATATGCTTCGGCAAATTCGGGCGAACGACGGATTACTTCATTATAATCCAAAATCGCCGATTTATAGTCGCGTTGCGAGCAACGGAGGTTGGCGCGGTTGAAATAAGCGAAAGTAAATGACGGATCTTGCTGAATAACAGTGTTATAGTCGCGCAAAATCATGTCAAAAGTATAAATCCGCTTGTCGCGATCGTCTATGCCTTGCGGCTGACCGTAGTTCTGGCGCGAGTTTTTGCCGAACTGCACGCTCATGGCTTCGGCAAGCTCGTCCTGGGCTGCGTTCGACAGCTCGTATTCCATCTGTTTGTAACGCACCGCCGCACGGTTGAAATAGGCGAGTGTGTAGTTCGGATCAATGCTTATGGCTTTATCGAAACTGTTGATGGCCTCCGCAAAATCCTGTACAAGCATGAAGTCAAGCCCAAGACCGAAATAATTGTCGGCGGTCTTGCCATTCTGCTCAATCTTAGCCGAATAGCTGTTGATAGAAGCGAAATGCTCATCTATCTGCAGCTGGTTGAGGGACGCCTCCCTGTTTGTAACGATAAGCTTCCATCCGAGCGCGCTACGTTCGTTGAACTGGTCGAGCAGCTTGCTGTAATGTACCGGCTCTTTGACATTGTCGGTTTTTTCGTAGAAAGTCAGGACAAACTGCGGCTCGAAGTCCACACGGATATTTTTATCCTGTACTCTGCCCCTAATCTCGCTCTGGTACTTGTTTTTCTGCTCTTCGGTCTTGTCATAGACAACTAAGCGGTTGAATTTATTGATGTTTTTGTCCGATTCTTCGCGGGTTTTTCCGGCTTCATCTTTCGGCGCGTCCGCTTCTTCTTTGTCGGGATTGGCCGCAGCTACTGTGGCGTTGTTTTTGTTCAGGTTTTGCCCGTGATTGCGTTCTAACTCCATCGCGTACCAGTAGTCTTTGTCGGCGCCAACCACATCGTTGATGGCGCGTTTAGCGTCCGAACGGGCGTAGTAGCCGGACACGAAGTTAGGATACTGCTCAATGATGACGTCATAATCTTTTATGGCGCTCTGATAGCTGCCGACTGTGCTTAACAGCAGGGCGCGGTTGTAGTATGCCATATAGTTGTCCGGCTCAAGGCTTATTACAACGTTGAAATCTTCGATGGCGCGGTTGTTGTCGCCTACCTGAAAGCGCAACAGCCCCCTGTTGAAGCGGGCTATGAGGTTGTTGCCGTCAAGGGTTATCACCTGATCATAGTCCGACATCGCCCCGCGTAAATCGTTGAGATTGTAGCGGATAAGCCCGCGGTTGATATAGTAACTGCCCTCGCGGGGATTTAGTTTGATAGCCTCGTTGAGGTCAGCTAAAGCGGCATTCATGCTGTCGGCATAGTAGTACAGCAACGCGCGGTTGCCGTAAGCGGGAGCGTAGTAAGGGTCGGTTTCGATGGCTTTGTTGTAGTCTTTGAGCGCCGAAACGGTGTCGCCGGTCTCAACAAACATCGCTCCGCGAGCCATATACGAGCTTGATTCGCGCGGATTGAGCGCTATTATCTCGCTGAACAACTCTTTTGCCTTCTCGTAATCTTTCTTTTGGATATATGCGATGGCGGTATTGGTCATCATCGGGCGGTCTTTCGGCCTAAATTCCAGCCCTTTATTGTAATCTTCTATCGCAAGGTCGTATTTACCAAGATTTTGACGCGATATGCCGCGTGCATAATATGCCTGCACCATAAACGGGTTTTGTTGCAGGGCGAGGGTGCAGTCTTCTTCCGCACCGCTGAAATCGTCAAGGCTCAGCTTCGCTACAGCGCGGTAGAAATACGGCTGTGCAAGCCATGGTTTGGCTCTTATAACCTGATTGAAATACTGGATGGAAAGGATGTAATCTTCAAAGTATAAGGCATTTCGCCCGATAGCAATCACGCGATCGGTATTTATCTGAGCCTTTGCGGTTAAAGAACAAAGCAGTATAAGCAGTAATGTAACAAAACTGTTTTTTTTCATTTTTTAACCGGTTTTATCTTGTAATCGCATGAGGTCGTGCCTTTTATCAGGCTGTTGAGTTTGCCTTTGTTGAGCTGGCGGCGAATAGGCGAGATGTTGTCTATAAAGACGTGACCTTCAAGGTGTTCGCACTCGTGTTGCACTACGCGGGCGCAGAAGTTGGAAAATTCTTCCGTATGTTCGTTGAAATCTTCGTCTTGATATGTAACTTTTATCTTTGCCGCGCGGCTCACTTTTTCGTGAATGCCGGGGAAACTCAAACATCCTTCTTCCAATGAAACGGTTTCTTTGCTGCGCTCGGTAATGACAGGATTGACCATCACTCGTTTAAAACCCTTACATTCAGGGTGTTTCTTGGAAATGGAATCGGCGTCAAGGACGAGCAGACGTATTGACAGCCCAACTTGAGGCGCAGCAAGACCGACCCCGTCGGCTTTGTACATCGTTTCAAACATGTCGCCAACAAGTTTCTTCAAATCGGGATAGTCTTTCTCGACCGTCCCCGTCGCCTCTCGTAAAACAGGCTGACCATAAGTGTATATCGGTAAAATCATATTATTTAATGTATGTTTCTTTTCTGTTCAAGATAGCTCTGCAGGATTATCACAGCGCTTATTTCATCTACTAACGCCTTGTCGCGCCGTTTATGCTTCTTAAGCCCCCCCTCGAGCATTGCCCGATGAGCCATCACCGATGTAAACCGCTCGTCGGCATATTCTACCGGAATGTCGGGGACAAGCTTCCGCAGCTTTTTAACAAACGCTTCCACGTGGCGCATATTGTCCGACGGCTCGTTGTTAAGCTGCTTCGGCAGACCCGTAACGAACAAATCAACCGGTTCTTTCGCTGCGTAATCTCTCAGAAACTCCGCCGCTTCGGAACTTGGAACTGTCCTTAGACCGTTGGCTATCAGCTGCATAGTGTCGCTCGCCGCTATCCCTGTCCGTTTGGTCCCGTAATCAATCGCTACAATCCGTCCCATCGTTAATAAGCATTCGTCTCTCCGCGAAACATATTAATAATTGTAACGACAATTATCTTCAAATCAAGGAAGAACGACCAGTTTTCGAGATACCAAACATCGCGTTTGACCCTGCCTTCCATCTGTTCCAAAGTGCGCGTCTCGCCGCGATAGCCGGTAATCTGCGCCCAGCCGGTGATGCCGGGTTTTACAAGATGCCGTATCATGTACTTGTCTATCAGCCGCGAGTACTGTTCGGTGTGCTTCAGCATGTGCGGACGGGGGCCGACGATAGACATCTCGCCTTTCAAAACGTTGATGAACTGCGGAAACTCGTCGAGGTTAGTCCGCCGGAGGAAGTTCCCGACAGTGGTTGTGCGCGGGTCATCGCGTACAGCCTGCAACATATCGGCGTCTTCGTTTATTCGCATCGTCCTGAACTTGTAACATTCAAACTCCATCCCATACAACCCTGTCCGTTTCTGTTTAAACAGGACGGGGCCTTTGGAAGACAGCTTGATAAACATTCCCGCTATCAGGTAAAGGAACGGGAAAACAAGAACCATCACCACGGCAGAAAAAGCGAGGTCGAAAGTCCTCTTAATGAAGCGGTTCCACGATGACTGCAACGGCTCGTTGCGGATAGTCAGCACAGGCACCGATTCCATCATGTCAAGGGCCATGCTCTTCTTTATATCTCTGTAAAAATCAGGGACTATGAAGAAGCGGATCATCTCTTTCTCCGCAAAATTCAGCAGATAGGAAATCTTTTCGCTGTTGGCGCCCGGCAACGTACAGTAAATCTCGTCAATATCGTTCTGCTTCACAAACTCTTCTATCTGGCTGATTGTGCCGAGATAGTTGGGCAAAACGTCCTTCAGAACAGTGTTGTCGTCAAAAAAACCAAGCACGTTGAAGCCATACGACAGGTCGTTTTTTATGACGTTATAAAGCTCCATGCCGTTCTTGCCGGCGCCTATTATTATGATGTTTTTTGCGTTGTAACCCTTTCTGCGATAGGCTTTTACGATAACCCTCACCAACACTCGCCACAGCGAAAATATCAGCAACGACGCCAAGTAATAGACTATCAGGAAAGTAGCGAGGTCGTTGCCGGAATTAAGGAAAATCAGGCAGGTGGCAAAAAGGAAGATGAAAGTTGTAACAAAAGAGAACGACCGCTGCACTATCTTATCAATGAAAACTACCGAGAGATGTAGTTTCATCGGCACAAAGTAGAGCGAAAAGAGGTAACAAAAGTTCAGCAACAGAATCGTCTCGCGCACTTTCGGCATCATTGCAGCCGTATAAAGTGGGTCGAGAACGCGGACAATGCACCAGAACAGGATATTCAGCACCGCCAAATCTCCTATGCCGATCAACCATTGTATAATGCTTTCTTGCCTGCTGTTACGTATCATTTCTGTTTCTTAAAAGTGTGCAAAGATAGATATAATTTTTAAAAATGAAAAATTTTTCAAATAATAACGGCTTCACACTTTTGCGTGAAGCCGTTATCACATGCTCTATGAAATCAAAGAAATGTGGTGCCACCGGGAATCGAACCAGGGACACAAGGATTTTCAGTCCTTTGCTCTACCAACTGAGCTATGGCACCTTTCTTCGTTTTTGCGGGCGCAAAGGTACGGACAATTTTTTATTCCACCAAATTTTTTTTGAATTTTTTTTCGGAATAATCGGCTTAAAAATATTAATATGCTTATAATCAAAGATTTATTTGTAGAGATTGCTAAATCTCGTCAAAAAATCATCGTTTTCGGAAAAAATCCGTATCTTTGCGGCGGTTTAGGTTTAAAAAATTTATGAATATGTCAGAAATTAAATGTATTGGAGTATTGACGTCAGGTGGCGACGCTCCCGGAATGAATGCCGCCGTGCGTGCCGTTACACGCGCCGCAATAGCAAAAGGAATGGCTGTCAAAGGAATATATCGCGGATATAAAGGCTTGATAGCCAACGAAATAGAAGATTTTAAGACGCAAAACGTCAGTAATATCATACAACGTGGCGGTACTATCCTCAAAACCGCCCGCAGCGAGGAGTTCAAGACGCCCGAAGGTCAGCAGAAAGCCTACGATAATATCGTAATGCACGGCATTGATGCTTTGGTAGTTATAGGTGGCGACGGCAGTCTGACAGGCGCCCGGAGTTTCGCCCAGAGATATAATTTCCCGATAGTCGGGCTGCCCGGCACCATTGACAATGATTTGTTCGGCACCGATACCACAATTGGCTATGACACAGCGCTTAACACTATCGTGGAGTGCGTGGACAAGATACGCGACACGGCGTCGTCGCACGAGAGGCTGTTTTTTATCGAAGTGATGGGTCGTGATGCGGGTTTTCTCGCACTCAACGGCGCTATCGCGTCCGGTGCGGAGGCCGCCATTATTCCCGAAATTTCTCTTCAGAAAGACCAGTTGGCGGAGATGATAGAGACGGGATTCCGTAAGTCGAAGAACAGCAGCATCGTGCTTGTAGCTGAGAGCGAAGTTACGGGCGGCGCCATGGGAGTCGCCGAGAGGGTCAAAAAAGAATACCCGCAGTTCGACGTGCGTGTCTCGATACTCGGACATCTGCAACGTGGCGGCTCGCCATCGGCTCAGGATCGCATTCTCGCCACACGTATGGGCGTGGCGGCGATTGAGGCGCTGCTTGAAGACCAGCGCAATGTGATGATTGGGATTGTGAATGACGAAATTGTGCTCGTGCCTTTTGCCAAAGCCATCAAAAACGACAAGCCAATTGATCCTAACTTGCTGAATGTGTTGAAGATAGTCTCGCTGTAAAGATTAACCGAACGAGCGTTTGAAGATGTCAATCAAACGGCGGGCGGCCACAAAAGAGGTCAGCTCGTTTTTCAGGACAGCGTTTTCGGTTTCGGGCAGGCGGGATTTGATTTCGGCATTGTTGTAGAAAGAGTTGCGAAGTATCTCATTTATACTTTCATACATCCAGTATTTCGACTGCTCGTTGCGCAGGTGGTCGAAATAGCCGTTTGCTTTGGTGAAGGCGATATATTCGTCAATCATATCCCATACTTCCTTGATACCCAGATTGTAATAGCCCGAATAAGTCAGCACTTTGGGCGTCCATCCCGATTCCGTCGGCGGAAACAGGTGCAGTGCGTTACGGAAATTAGCCGCCGCCATCTTTGCCCGTTCGATGTTATCGCCGTCGGCTTTGTTGATAACAATGCCGTCAGCCATCTCCATGATGCCGCGTTTGATACCCTGCAGCTCGTCGCCCGTCCCCGCAAGCTGTATGAGCAGGAAGAAATCCACCATCGAATGGACGGCTGTCTCGCTTTGCCCGACGCCGACCGTTTCTACGAAAATGGTATCGAAACCTGCTGCTTCACAGAGGATTATCGTTTCGCGCGTCTTGCGGGCGACGCCTCCGAGCGAGCCTGCCGTAGGTGAAGGGCGGATGAATGCGTTCTTTTCGCGCGAAAGGGCTTCCATGCGCGTCTTGTCGCCGAGAATACTGCCTTTGGTGCGTTCACTGCTCGGGTCTATGGCAAGGACGGCAAGTTTGCGCCCCTGCTTTATGATATACATTCCGAAAGTGTCTATTGATGTGCTTTTTCCCGCACCCGGAACGCCCGTGAAGCCTATCCGCACCGAATTACCAGTGTATGGCAGACAGCGTTCAATAATCTCTTGAGCAAGAACCTGATGTTCCTGCAAAGAACTCTCAATTAGCGTAACTGCCTGACTGAGAATGGTTATATCACCTTTTATTATGCCTTCTACATATTCCTGAACGGTATAAGTCTTACGTCTGGGAATACGTTTGAGATATGGATTAACCATAGGCGCCGAGACTCCCGCGTTGACTTTCAACCCTTTGTATGCGGCGTCGTTTTCCGGATGTTCCATACCTGCTTTTTAATTCGCTTTTTTTGCATCAACTTTCACCATGCGGACGGGGCCTTTCGGGTCGTTACATATAATATATATGTCGGTGTCAATGTTGCTGTCCGTTAACTCCTTGGCTTTCACTGTTATATCCACCGCAAGTGATTCGCCGGCTTTGATGGTTTTGCCGTGCAGGTCAGGCAGATGAACTCGCGCATCGTCGCTCGAAACGCTGTGCAGAATCAAGTCCGACTTCCCTTTATTGACCAATGTAAACTGTTTTTTTGCATTGCCGCCTCCAAACAAACCCTTCTTGACGGTTCCGAAGTCAATCATTGCGTTCGGTATGTCGAGCGAACCGGAGCTTACTTTTTGAAGTGGAGAGAGGGCGGTGAAGTCGTCAAGGTAATTTACGGTGGTCGGAATAGCCTTACTGCCAAGCGTTTCGCCTGCCGAATTCTTGACTGTCAGGGTGTAATTTTCGATGAAACGACCCCGTTTGTCAGCCGTTTTAACGCCGTCGAGATTGATAACTAACTCGCCCGGCCAGTCGGCTTTGAGTGAATCCGGATATTTAAATGTAATATAATCAGGGAGATTGTCGAAAGAAAGATAAACTGTCTTGTCGTTGTAGTTCTTGACGAACATTGACAGTTTGTTGGATTCCGTCTTCATCAAGTGGTTGTAAACGAAGCTGTTACGTTGCAAACCGACACCGCCTACAGTATCTATATATGTTGCAACGGGGTCGCGGGGTTTGTCAACTACATTTCCTAAGATGGTCAGTCTGTGCCGTTTATAACCGTTCTCCTCGTTGGTATAGACCGTAGCGGTCTTGTTGATAGGCCCCAGTCGCCCTTTGGGGTTGTAGGAAACGATGATGACGCCGCTTTTACCCGGCTCTACAGGCTCTGTAGTCCATTCGGGGCGGGTACAGCCGCATGACGCCTGCACACGGCTGATTACTAACGGCGCATTACCGGTGTTGGTGAAATTGAAGATATGCTCGGCGTAGCCGTCGTTCTCGCCTATCGTGCCGAAGTCATGCTGAATGGCGTCCGGCGTGAAAACGGGCTGCTTCACCGTGTCTTCCTGAGCCGAAACGAAACAGGAAACGGCGATTAAAACGGACAGTAAGACTGGTTTTTTCATTATGTTTACTGTTTTCCGATTACATTACCCTTGATAGTCAGCACATAAGAACCTGAACTGCCGTTGCTGAATACGGAAATAGTCTTTGTGAACGGCCCAACTCTGCCGTTAACGTCGAATGTGGCTTTCACTTCGCCTGTTTTGCCCGGAGCTATCGGCTCTTTCGTCCAGTCCGGAGTGGTGCAGCCGCATGAAGCTGTTACTTTCGTGATAACCAAAGGCGCATCGCCGCTGTTCTTAACCTTAAATACGTGAGTTACAGGACCATCGGCTTCCTTGACGTCCCCGAAATCATAAAGCGAACTGTCCGAAACAACTATTACCGCCTGTTTCTGTTGCGATGATGCAAATGCTGCAAACATACAGGCAAATGCACAAACTAAAAAAATACGTTTCATTTCTTTTTCATTTTAATGTTAAAATCCGCCGCAAAAGTAATACATTTTACGATACGTTGTTATTCTCGAATGATTATTTTTTCTTAATAAATGTTTGAAAAGTGAAAGAGTAGTTGTTCCGGTCGTCTTCGGGAAAGTGTTCCTGCTCTGTGATAATCCATTGATTATCAGATATTTTCGGAAAAAAAACATCGGCTTCGGGGAATGTTTTCCGGACGATAGTGATGTATAATTTTTCGGCTGCCGGAAGCGCCTGTTGATAAATACTTGCCCCGCCGATGATAAAAATTTCGCTTTCCGAGGCGTGTCGGGCGATGGCTGTTTCGAGGTCGCCGTATGTTTCGCAGCCGGCGGGATGAAAATCGGGATTTCCCGTTATCACCACGTTTGTGCGGTTGGGCAACGCACCTTTGGGGAGCGATTCAAACGTCTTCCGCCCCATGATAACCGTATGCCCCGTAGTCAATTCCTTGAAACGCTTCATATCGGCAGGCAACCTCCACAGCA